>JBIOZE010000054.1:0-12927 GCA_044870745.1 Nitrososphaeraceae archaeon
CCGGCTAGTATTCATTAGAGGAGCCAAATATGGAAAAACCGATATTCATTCACCATTAGGCGGACGTTCTATCAATATGATTTGTTCGTTGCCAACCACGAGTAAAGATATACAAGGTTGGAAGACACAGGGGGCTCCGAACCCTGTAAATTCTTTTTTAGTATCTAATCATATTTCCTGTATCAATTATGCGGGATAAAAGGCATTCACCCTGATAATTCCTTTTAAGCTGATAGTAATCAATCGTTTACAAATACAGAGTCTACCCTATTCGAACTAGCTAACTCTGACAAGATATTTCATGTATCATAAAAGGGTAAAAAATAGGGCTCATAAAAAGTAGACTGTACCCTGTATTACGTAACTCAGTTCAGCGTGCCCTTAAATTCTCAATCTTCCAGTATCTAAATACTCTTATCTAGGTTACGTTCTTCTCTGACATTTTCTAGACATTCTTTACATAGCCTAAAATCCCATAGTTCAAAAATGATTGCTTTCATCTTATTACATGAACTGCATCGTCTCTCTTTCGTCTTGGCCTCTGCATCAGTAGAGGTACGTTCCATTAGTTCGTTATTGTGAATAACATGTCCACACGTATCACAAATTAGTTCATTATTTTCAACCTTCTCCCAGAAGGGCTTATCGGTTTGTCCCTCTGCCACTATTCAATGTATCCTTACTTCACCTTTCTTACAGAAGGGACACAATCGAATGTTATCCGTCACTAGTTTCATTGTTACACATCAAAATTATTAAGTCGTATACTGAGATTATCGGCAAAATCTTCGGAATAAGTAAGGGGTTTAGTGGTTTGAAACGGATATACGAAGACGGAACTATCGTGACTCCGTTCGAATGTGGTGGCTAGCTAGTATTCTTAAATTCTTTTGATATATCCTTAGCAATTGAATTCAACGTACGGTAATGGAGGGGTGTCAGCATTGGATATAAAATGATGCGCTTAACCTAGCTCTAACAATATTTTCTAAAAACTATCCCTTTTTGCTAAAATATAATCTCATACCTATTTCTGTTTCTGTCACTCCTTTATCCAAGTTTAAGTAGTTCGAT
This sequence comes from Nitrososphaeraceae archaeon, assembly GCA_044870745.1. Lineage (GTDB taxonomy): Archaea > Thermoproteota > Nitrososphaeria > Nitrososphaerales > Nitrososphaeraceae > TA-21. Next base: position 1,075 of record JBIOZE010000054.1, read on the forward strand.
AGTTTGGCAGTAATATATCAAATCCTGAGGATGACCCAAATTACTGGGAAACAATGGGTTATTCACTACTGATGCAAGGAAAAGTAGAACAGGCTCAGAAATATTACCAAAAGACACTAGACTTAGACCCAGACAATGAAGCAGCACTTAACAATCTCGCCAACATATTATCTGGACAAGGAAGGACCACGGAGGCTTTCAAGTACCTCCTCTATGCTACAAAATTGTACCCAGATTCCGCCGCGGGATGGATTAATTTAGCGTCAATTTATGAAGATAAAAATGATATCGATGAAGGAACGAAATGTTATGACAAGGCGAAAACCTTGGACCCTGGCAACCCCGTGCTATGGCATAATAGTGGGCGTATGCTCAGACGACAGAGGAAATTTAAGGAGGCAATATCGGATTATAACCAATCACTAAAACTTCGTCCTCATAATATACATACATTATATGACAAGGCAATTGCCCAGATGAACCTTTCAGAGTTTGACCAAGCAGACAGTTGTTTTGATGAAATCTTGAAAATAGACCCGTTCCATGTTGGAGCAATAGGAGATAAAGGTGTGGTCCAATCTGAAAAGGGTAACTACAAACTAGCGATTACTTTTTTCGACGAAGCACTGAAGATTGAACCAAAAAATATACGAATCATAAGGAACAAGGGTCTAGCATTGGAAACGCTAGGAGATAAAGTGAGTGCAAACGAATTATACAATCAGGCTATGGCGTTAGAACTTGGTACTTTGCCATAACGACTACTTCGGGCTCATGGATATGCCATATACTTGACAACCATTATCATGGCCATACTGCTAGGGCCAATAAGCCTGGGACTAAACTGAATATAAAGGACTGGTACTATTTATCGAGTATGGGGCTGGAAGGAGAAGAAGTTTACACTGGATGGGCTTATTCTGACAGGGACAATTTTTATTCTGAATCTTGGTCGGTTGATATGCCCGCAACTGCTGCCTTCGTAAAAACTTACTTGTGTGATGTTGTTAGTCTTGGTGAAAAATCTGCCGTAGAGATAGGAATACTTAATGTTCGGTACCATCTTCCCGATGATAGTAACGGAAGAGTTAATCTAGATAGTTTTGAATGGCCTAATACTATCAAAGCATGGTTTAATTCAAAAATGACTCATTTTACATTTGGAGTGAAGGCCAAACAATGCTATGCGTTGATGTGTTGTATCGTGGGTTATTGGAGCTAGAATAATAGAATGAATCATCCTAAGCAAACTTCTTACTCACAAGTTGGTAAAGTTCCAAAAACAAAATCAATCCGGAGTGTCGCCCTTTATGATTCGAATGACGGAACTATTCTTCACATGCATCACGTTTTGACAATGGAAGGTTGTCAGCCTAGAGACATTGTCGACATTGAAAATGATGCTGTACGGTTTGCAAAAAAGTTAGGACACAATGTCGAAAATTTGAAAATTCTGCGTGCACCTGACTTTATAAACCCGTTCGCAAAATACCGAATCAACCTTGCTAACTTGGAGTTTGTCGAATTACCAAATCCCTTCGCCAAACCGAAGTAATATTGCTGAAGCTAGACTAATGAATCAAATCTTGGCATGCAAGGATAGGGGTTCAGAACACGTTAAATTAAGAAAGGACGATTTAGCCCCTGTAGTTCAGATATTCTTCAATTAGGGAACCCTGTAGCTTCTACTACGTCCCAATGTTCAACAAACATATCATTACTAATTGTATATACGAACTCACTAACCTGATGTAAGAAAAGACCTATTTTCACGAAAATTGGCCTATTTTGATATATTTAAGTATTGATTCTAGCATTGAACAGTACTTTCGATTCAGCATGATGTAGAAAATCTTCCAGCACTATACTTAGTACAGCTCAAATGGATGTCGTGTGCAAACACCAAAAACAACAGGTTAATGTTAAAATAATATTCGCACAACCTAGTGATATGACAAATAATATTCCAACTTGGAAAGTGTCAGGAGACTGGTTTGATGTTTGCAAGTGTAACATACCGTGCCCTTGTGAATTCGCTCAGACTCCCAGTTTTGGTGACTGTGAGGGTGTACTTGCATATCACATTCGAAAAGGACACTACGGAGAAACAGCTCTTGATGGTTTGAATGCACTAGCCCTCGGAGCGTTTAAGGGTAATATTTGGGCAGGTGATACAAAGATAAATTTTGGATTTTTTTTCGACGAACGAGCTGACCCTCGCCAGAGAGAAGCTCTGCAGATGATATTCAGCGGCAAGGCTGGTGGATTCATGGCCGAAATTGCCAAGCTGATAGGAGAGGTCCGCGGAGTTGAGTTTGCACCTATCAAGTTTGAAGTTGCAGATGACTTGGCCTACTGGAGTGCTGAAATCCCAGGAAAGGTGGTTGCAAGAGGAGAAGCTCTAACTGGTCCTATGACTCCTCCTGGAAAAAGAGTTCAAACTATTAACCCTCCCGGGAGTGAAGTAGGACCAGGGGTAGTGGCAACTTGGGGAACGGCCGTAACGGACGAAGCTGATGGAATGGGTTTCAAGTGGAAAAGAAGTGGAAAGTCTAGCAAGTACATTCCCTTTGACTGGAGTGGACCTTAGAATATTAGTTTGGTGTCAAGTATAGTATTTCAAAATTTTCTGAATTCTTATTCAGTACACCCTTGATAGCCTATGAATTAAATTAGCTCAATGGTTCGGAACCAAACGTGATAATATAATCCTCGCATTTACAACAGCGATAGCCGCAATTTTACTGAATGCGGTATCAATAGTTATAAATTTTCCAGCTGTGCCACACGTGGCCACGCCCGAATAGAATCTTATTTGGCGAACCTAGCAAGTTGCTTTGTTACTTCAAGCATCTTTCTCACATCCTTGGCTAAAGGAGAAAAAATATGACCAAGTATTAGATGGTCTGTACCGATTATATTTAGTTGCTCAATGTCACTTCCAATTTGTTCAATCGTTCCTGTCATAGGAGTCCTCGATTCATTTGAGGCAGGAGAAGATTCCAGTATAGTTGGATATGAAACCATATAAATGCCAATTTTCGATGGGTCCTTATCATGCTTTCTTGCAACTTCCTTCAAAGCAATTATCTGCTGCTCCAGCTGATTTAGCGGACCAAACCCAGCAGCACCAATCCACCCCTGACTATAGTTTGCTATTCGCGAAAATATTTTAGGGCTGAAGCCACCAAGCAGTATGGGTGGATGCGGTTTTTGTAAGGGTTTTGGAGCTATCTTTGAAGCAGGGATGTTATAAAATTGACCTCTAACTTCTACAACGTCTTCGGTCCAAATTTTTTTCAATACTTGGAGATATTCATCAGCTCTAGTACCTCTATCTTTGTAAGGGATGCCTGAGACTTCGTATTCATCTTTTGACCAACCTAGGCCTAATCCAGCAATAACTCTTCCCCCTGAGAGAACGTCAAGCGTAGCAAATCTTTTCCCTAGTACAACAGGGCTCTGAAAGAACATATCTATAATAGAGGTCCCTAAAGAAATTCGTTCGGTAATCCCAGCAACAAATGTTAACGTAGTCAAAGGGTCAAATACGTTCTGATATTCATTAGGCAGTGAGCCATCAGGAGAGGCTACATAGGGGGTCTTTGGCTTGAGCGGCCATAATAGGCGGTCTAATACCCAAACCGAATTAATGCCGCCTTTTTCAGCCTCGATAGCACTGTAAGCAATATTCTCTTTTGTAGCTTGCTCGCCAACTTGCGGCAAGAATATTCCTATTTTCATGCAAGGTCGTTAGACTCTTTTGATAATAAAGATTTTCACAACCTTGAACCTTTAGATTTTAGGAAATACCTGGCAACTTAAGATGATTCCAGAACTACTAGACTGAAAAGTTGGCACCTTTCTTTTACTTGTACACTTATCGCATCTATTCTTCAATCCGTGCCCTCTAAAGGCGTCCAAAATTCATGTCAATCTTGATTCACAAAAGAGCCAGCCTGAACTAGACCCAGCTTTTTGCATTGTAATTTTAGATTCTGTTGCACCATACCGAAAGAAAATATTAATTTACTTGTAATAGGAACAAAAGGAAGGGGAGGCTTGAAGAAGTTGTTACCCGTGAGTGTGGCGTCAGGAATTGTTAACTATGCACATTGTCCGGTTATGATTACTCGCTGATGTCATCAAATATTCCTTCAGAATTGAACCAAACCCCATGCCTTGCGAATCTTTCTAAATATACTCATAGCTGAAACCTTGGCAAGAATTGTCCGCCTACCAAGATTCCAGCCGTGATAATTTTTACAGTATAGGACTATTAAGGATTTTGAATTCGTGGAATGGCAATAACTTCTATTATCACCGTAGTCTCCCACCTAAAATTTTCCCCAATGCAGAAACTAAAATAGTTCTTACTCGACTTACTCCTGGAATAACAAAGGTTCTGGCAACTATGGCAGGACAATTGAGTCTGTCTAACATGGAAGCAAAAAATATGTTATCTAATACACTGAATTTTCCAATAGTCAGGCCCGTCAGAACTACATCTGGCTGAAGAACATTGATTGAAGAAAATACTTGCTGGGCATACTTTTCAGGATTGTTTTCCGTAGCTTCAGAGATATGAGCTTCCGTAAATTCAACGCCAATTTGTTTCAAATAGTTCACCTGCTGCTGTCTATCATCCTTGATTTCGTCTGTTGCATCATCTTTCTTCTTAATGGACAAAACTGTAACATTAAACCTTCCAGAATGCTCCAGCCAGCTAGCTGCCTTTAGGACCAAATCTGAATGGTCTCCTCCATCATATACGACTACCATATTCTTGGGTTGTGCCCTGATTGCTTGAGCTTCACCAGTAGGTTCTTCAAATATAATTTCGTCGTCACTCGTTCCTCCAGCTAAAATCGCAAGAACATTGCATGTCACCAACGTGTGAAGTGCTTTGTTTGTTCTAAAGGTATCAAACTCCGTAATTAAAAGGTCAATATGTTGTTCGGCAATGGTGGATACTAATGCCTCTGTTGCATCATGTGATATCCTGACTAAGTAGTGATTTAGTATGCCTTCTTTATCAATGACTCTTTCCAGGGGCTCGAAAGCTTTAGCGGCAGACTCTGTAAATGCAATGCCAGCAGAAAGCGGAGTTTGATTAGGTACTGTGATTGTTCTTAAGATATTAATTTCTCCATCGTTATCTTTAGCAATCCGAATCGCATATTTTGTTAGCCTGTCCGGGTTTTCAGGTATATAGGGAACTAGAATGCGAAAGTCTTTTCTTCGCATATCTCCTTCACTGGTAACTATAGGCGCATAATGCTCAATTTCTCTGCGGAAAGTATAAAATCGATAAATGCCAAATCCAATGGCAATCCATATTAAGCTAATCACCCAACTTAGTGGCTGAGTAATTAATAGATAAATTGCTAGACCTAATTTCAAAAATATTCCTACAATGGGAATGATTGGAAAAAATGGAGTTTTGAATCCATAATTGAGCTTGTCTCCATATATCCTTCTTATAGTAATGACTGCAATGTTTACTTGGGTAAAAAGGAGTAAAAATATAACCCCGGCAGCAATAGCTATTTCGGTAAGTGGTAAACTATAGGCCATTACTGCCATAATTATACCAGACACTATGGTGGCCACGAAGGGCGTTTTAAATTTGGGATGAATCTGACTGAGTTGATGTGGCAAATTGTAGTGACGTCCCATGGCAAATGCTACGCGGGCTGACGAATATGTGGTCGCATTCAAAGCTGCAAGACTTGATACTATACCCCCAGCAAGTATAATCAGTGGACCGAAGGGTAGGAATGTCTCAGCAGCTTTCGATATACCCAAGTCACCATTAATTCCAATGTATTCCCATGCAGGCAGTCCAATACCGCTTGGGGAGAAGGCGCCTATAGACACAAATGCTACGAGACAGTAGAGCACAACTACAAGAGTAAGAGAAATAAAAATTGCTCTTGGTATATTTTTCTTCGGGTTTTTGACTTCCTCACCTGTCTGCACTATTATTTCGTAACCCTCAAACGCAATAAATGTTAGACCCATTGCTGCAACTATTCCGGCTATTCCCAGAGGAGCATAATTGTTTACTATATTAGAAGGCCATTCAGGATTACCGTGCATGGTTAGGATTCCCGCAGATACTAAAGCGAAAATTGTTCCTAGTTGGATAATGGTAACGATTATTCCAATCTTGCCTGTTTCAGATGCTCCTCTGACGTTGATATACACAAATGCGGCAATAGCAAGAATGGCTAAGAATTTATCAAATGGAATAAAACCCAAGAGAGATTCATCACCGATTATACCAACCATTTCAAGTAAACTGAACTGAAAGGAACCATACCCTACAGCGTATAAGCTTCCTGCCACAATATGAGCAAACCAGGCCATCCATCCGCTTATGAAGGCATTCGGTCGAGGTAGTCCTGCTCTAACCCACAAATAACCCCCACCAGCTTCGGGCATTGCCGAACCCAATTCTGCATATCCCATTGCTGTGAAGAGGGTGATTATACCGTTAATAATAAAGGCGATAATTACTGCACTCCCTGCAAGTCCTATGGCTGGACCTACGAGAACAAAGATGGCACCCCCAATCATACCTGCGATGCCAATCATTACGACATCGACGAGACCAAGTGTTCTGACGAGGCGATGTTGGTGAAGGTGCTCCGGGGACGGTGTCTCTGATATATCGCTGGCTTCCCTACGAGGCGGAGGTTCTGCCAATTATGATTGTCAGGTTCCAGTCATATTCTAATTAAAGGTTTGGAGCACCGGAAATGGTTCGACTAATCCTGGTGAGGGCTGGTTAACCTACTTCCGCATCTATGGCCCAGAAACATCTGCCTTCAATGGCGCGCGTGGAAGCTTAATGACATTGTAGAAATTAAGTAACCTTGTTTAACCGATTTGGGGATGTCAGCTGACAGTTGTATCATCCATAAACTCTGGGATTCACATTGTTAACAGTCTAATCCCCTTAGGCGCAGACCATATGTAACTCTTGTAGATTAGAACGATAACAGGTATTATTAGATTAGGCTATTAGTCGTTAACTACGGAACCCGCGGGTAATATCACATATCGAGCTACGTCCTCGCCTGACGGCAGAGAAGCTGTAATAGTAAAGGGCGTTTGTTGTTGTGGTTCGAGGGTAGCAGAATTTGCAAGCCCCGTCACAGCGGTAATAAGTCCATTTTCCGAGTCATACAACACCGCGACTGCTGATACTTGGGTAAGTGATTCTTTGTTATCGAAGTTCGTTATAATTCCACTAATATTTATCATCTCATCATTCCGATTATATGACACGGCAGACACAGATAGATATTTGCTATTTGTTACTTCACCTTTGGCGACAATTTCGCCATCGTTGTCTTCATTATTGTTGCTGGAGTTTACCGGTGGAAGGATAGAGAAAGCCGCAATAGAAAGGAATGCTATTCCCACGACCAAGTAAATTTTCCTATGGTTCAATCAGCTTAATGCGAGGACAGCATTTCTAAACCGCATTATCTAAGTGATTTGACAATTAAGTTAACAGCATTGGGATGGAGAATAAAATATTGCAAAAAATCAAGAACGGATGAGAAAGGTAGCAGACAAGGGTTCTTTCTTAATGGACCCCGGTCACATTTATCGTATAATACTTCGTAAAGTTCATTGAGTCAAAGTGACAAAATAGTTTTGCAGTCAATTCATTTGAGCCTTCTTCAATTAAATGATAATGCTCTGTATAACTGAAGGTCCAAGTAGAATAGTCATCTGGCCTATGTGGCCCGGCAGCTAATACCTTTTGAAAGGGTTTAATGTCATTCCAATCGGCATAGACATGACAGTCACTTATTTCATTGTCTGTTGAGGTCCCAATTAATACAAGTTCGCCAACAGGAACATGCCGGCCAGTAACAGGGAATACTATTTTAACGCCCGATTCATTTGTCATTGGCTGTTCTTCATAGAACGTGAGACCCTTAGTGTTATCAATGACACCTACAAGCAGGACAAAGGACATTCCGGTTACGATATTCAATACTTGCTTGAACATCATCTCCCTTGCCACCCTTATGGTATCGTGAAGAATTTACATAAGCCACACAACTACAATATATCGATAAATTAGTCGCCATAATTTTACTAGAGTCTCTGCAGGATTTGTGAAGAAAATAAGAGTCGTTGCTAACAAGTATAATTATGTCGGCTGACAGGATTCCACTATTTGTGGTTCACACCTAATCTAACGCTTCCTAGAATGTTTTCTTCTTCCGCTTTGGTTCCAGAACAGCCAAAGTATAGGTGTGATAGCGAGAATCCCGAACGATGTGTGAATTCCTAATAGAGGTTGTTCTGTCTGAAAACTGTGGCTACTAATAATTATTCCATTATTTTCTTTAGGAGTATTTTCCGTCAGATAGGTTGGTAGAAAGTTTTGCAAGTCATAGCCAGAATCCTGCAACCTGATCTATGATGGCAAGTAATTATTTTTTCTTATTCTTGGTACCCTTTTTACTGTTTTCTGGTTTTAGAAAAGCTGCCTTGTAACCTACACAGAAAGTCATTATATGACTAACCATATCGCCGATTATCTGTTCATAATTAATATTTTCAGATTTATTTTTCAACTGTTCTAACATTAAATTAGCCACAAAGTTCTTCAACGCATTGAATGCAAGCGGATTACTTTTTATATCTACATCTATCGTTTCCAACCCTAGTAAGTGTACTTGGTCTTTGGCTTTAGGGTCTGGTATATTTCTTACAATAGTTTTAATGTTCTTTAACTCATCCTCAACTATTGATTTTGCTCGCTTTTCAAATTCTTCAATGTTCATATTTTCAGTTCTTCAGTTCAGCAATATATTAACTTGACACATTCATTTAGGGAAGAGCCTCTTCAGGGGTTAAATGAGGGTTAAGCGTAGAAGTCGATTGCGCAGTAGGCCTTGAGTGAAACAACTTGTCAGACTTGTATTCCTATGCGATACTAATTCTCAAAAGTCATATTCCAGATTTCCAAGTGGGCTCATGCTCATTAATCAAACCGAAGTTTTCCAAATCGTATCCAGAAAATTTTAGCGTGTCAGCTACAAAACCCTTAACTTCATCTCGGGGTCCCACGCGCATTCAGGACCGTATAGTATTATTGTATGAAATCTTCCAGTTGAGGGATGACGTATTTATTTGCCTTTTATGATGATTCCAATAGGCTTGGGTCTAAAATTCATGTCAAATTTGATTCACAAACGGCCAGTCTAAGAAAGAGGCTTTAGTGTTCAGGTTCTTCATCTTGCTATCGCCCCGCGTCGCCAAAACCTAGGTATGATTTCTATTAAGACATCATTTCAATTCTATTCAGACACATTGGATAATCTTTATTAGATTATGTTGTCTATATAAGTGACATAGTATGTTCGGGTTTCTGCTCCGTTCACCGAACAATACTGATAAGGTAAAGCCAAACACGGGGCTGGCTTATACCGTATTGTTCTATAGTGATAACGCTAAAAATATCTGTATTGATATTTGTTCTAGGACGTTAGAACATGTTCATCATACTTGTTTTTCCTTAAAAGTTTTGACATCTCTACTGCTCCCAAAACGCTCCGCTTGATGTCTCTTTTCATAGCCGACTCGTTAGCAGTCATCATAGCGTCATAGTTATTCTCCGTATCTTCGGCATACCACCCTCTGCTCCAGCCCACGAATGGAAATTTACCAAAAATAAATCCTAGCTGGGACCAAAACGACAGCATCTCTCCGGCAACATGTTGAATATTGTCTTGACCCCCAGTAATTATAAAGGCAGCGGCTTTATCTCTAATGAAATACTGATTATTAGTAACCGACTGATTCTGCACGCAATTCATTCTTTGAACCATTTGATAATATAAGGAACTTGCATTTCCCCATCTGATTGGTGTAGAAACAATGACTACATCTGACCAGAGTATCACCTTTTCATAAATCTCTAACATCTGGTCTTCTTTATCCATTTCAGAGATTGAGCAAGGAAAAATGCAAGCTTTTGCATTCTTGGAGTAATAGCCCTCACAGTGTTTAAAATTCAATTGTCTGAGCTTTATCATGATGCATTCAGCGCCCAGCTTATTCTTCGCATAGTCTAATGCAATATTTAGCGCCTCCTCAGAAGTGCTCTTTCTTGGAGCTACTTCGTCATTGGTATTAGTTGTTGATATTCCCAGGACACGCACATTTCTGTTTACAGGGATGCCGGAAGCTTTGTCCATTTGTGTTAGATGGTTTCTTACCGAATTTTGTAAATTTTTGTATTTTTTGTGAGGAGTGTAAACTTTCTTGCCGAGCCTTGACGGAATAGGAGCAATGTAGAGCTTATTACCTATCACTTTTGTTACAAACGCATTTACACTGTCTCCTCCTCTGTGAGGCGCCTTGCCCGTCCGAACATTATATTTCCATCCGTGCCAAGGACACGTTACCACATCTTCTTCTAGAATACCTTGACTAAGGGGACCACCTTTATGCGCACAAGTATCAGATATGGCATAGTATTTCCCATGAATGTTGAATAGGGCTATATCCTCTTTAAGTCCCTTTTCATCAGCAATTGAAAAGCTCTTCGACTTACCTTCGAGTATTTCAGACGTTAAGCATAGATAACGAAGAACTTTATTTTTCTCATTATTTTTTGTAATTCTATTCATTACAGTACCTCTACTCAATAATCAAATACTTATTAGTAAAGCTAATCTCTAATCAGTGCTGAAACATATCGTGCGCGCTTTTCTGGTTGAAATGAACCAAAACCTTCAAAATATTCTAGCAATATGAATAATTAGGCTTGAACAATAATCCGGGGAGTTTAGACCCATATGTGAATTTTAAATTTCGTATAAAATGGGACGGGAAATACGTAGCAGGAGTTAGTAAGGTGTCCCCCCTAAAGAGACATACTCAGGTTTTAGAGCATCATGATGGCGCAGAACTAACAGTAACCCGAAAAGCACCGGGGAGAACCACATTCGATGCTATTATACTAGAGAGAGGGATTACTCAGGATTTGGACTTTGAAAAGTGGGCGAATAAGGTTTTGAGTTATAGTAACTCTCCCAATAAGCAATTAGATAACTTTCGAAAAGACCTATCAATTGAGATGTTTAACGAGGAAGGACAGCTGGAAATAGTCTATAAGGTTTACCGCTGCTGGGTTTCAGAATATGTGTCATCACCAGATTATGACTCTAATGCGATTGCTGTCGCGGTAGAATACATTAAATTAGAAAACGAGGGTTGGGAACGCCAGGTTCCAAAGAAAAAATAAGACACCAAGGCCCATTTTGGAGACGAAGAGTCATATGGGTTAACAATAATCTCATACTTAATGAGCGATGTGCCGGAAGCAAAGTAGCTAGTTCGTGCTTGTTTCTGACATTTTTGTTAGGTATTGCCCATAATCTCCAATTTATCATAGTGGAAATGGTATTAACATTTTTTCTCATGATTTTTTGAAAAAAATGTTCACGATTATTTTTTATTACAATTCTAAGTGCCTGTTAAAAGTCAGGCCTGCTTGAAATAATCAAGTTGAATCCGAAAATCAAACGATATGAAATTGGGGCCGTTTTTGTAGCTATGATTCTGATGGTTGGAATATTAACATTTTCCTTTTCATTGAGCTCTCAGCTTCAATCAGCGGATGCGAAGAAAGACTCGAAGGACACATATGACAAGTTAAGAGAAAGTTTACGGAAGAAAGCCGAAGCGACAGCGGGGACTAGTGACAGAGGGGACGTAGATATTTTTGGTAGTAACACAAACACCGGCTCAGCAATCGGGATAGATGGGGCCGACGGCGTTAAAGGGATGAATGGAGCTGATGGAACAAGCGTA
>JBIOZE010000055.1:0-5161 GCA_044870745.1 Nitrososphaeraceae archaeon
ACGGCATCACCATGATCGCTTTTGGCTGGATCAATACCATCATCACCATAAACATACTGAATGATATTTCCATGTGGGTCACGTACAGTTAAATCATATTCAATTTTGAGATGTTCTAAAGCATTTATGAGTCTGCGCTGCATGTATCCTGATTGTTGAGTACGCACCGCAGTATCAACTAGACCCTCTCTGCCTCCCATGGCGTGGAAGAAAAATTCGATTGGATTGAGTCCGTCTCTATAATTGGATTTAACAAAACCCTTAGAATCAGGGTTTTGATCACCTGGCCTAAAATGTGGTAATGCTCTGTTCCTATATCCTTTGATAATCCTCTTTCCACGGATTGATTGTTGACCCAACGCTGCAGTCATCTGCCCAATATTCAAAGTGGAACCTCTTGCTCCAGTTGAAGCCATGATCACACCAGAGTTGTCATCAGGAAATGATCGGTCCGCAATTTTTCCAGCTCTGTCTCTTGCTCTTGAGAGTTCATTAACAACATATAGCTCCAAAGCTTCTTCTGGAGATAAACCTCTTGTTAATGGTAATGTACCGTCATGATATTGTTTTATCAATTCATCGATTTTATTGTAAGTTTTTTGAATTACATCTTGAATTTCTTTTCGAGTGTCATCACTCAACCACAAGTCAGAATACCCATAGCTAAATCCCTTATGAGTAATGTATGTCTTTAACATAATAAGTATCGCATCAAGGAATTTTTTTGCTTCATCGTTACCGTAGTCTTTTGCAATTCTGTGAAGTACGCTATCAGGTTCTTCTGCCCCTATTGAAGCTTTATCGATTACACCAGAAATCAATTGCCCATTTTTAATGACTACATCCTTCCCTTGTAATTTTGAGGCTTTATTCCATTTTGAAGTAATTACAAAGTTGAAATCCTTGGGTAAGAAAAGTGAAAATAACTGTTTTCCTGTAAAAAATGCTTTTCCGTCCTTGTCTAAGTGAGGTTTAGGTAAAGGTCCACTATATCCCCCCAAGTACGCAAAATTGGCAATTTCATCAGCAGTTAGTATTGTTTCATCCTTTGTCAATAAGAAAGCTCCAGTTATAAAATCACGTATACCCCCAATAATAGGCCCTCCATATCTTGGAGATATCAGTTGGTCTTGAACCCGCATTAACAAGGCCGCTTCAGCCCTTGCCTCCTGGCTTTGTGGTACATGTAAATTCATCTCATCACCATCAAAGTCTGCGTTATACGGCGGACATACTGCCGGATGGAGTCTAAAGGTACGATATGGAAGTACTCTTACATTGTGAGCCATAATAGACATTCTGTGCAAAGAAGGTTGTCGGTTAAATATTACAACATCTCCATTCATTAGGTGTCGCTCCACAGTATAGCCATTCATTATTGAATCAGCAATAGCAGCTCGATCCGTGACATAGTCCAGCCTTATTTTTACGCCATCAGGCCGAATAATATAATTAGCTCCAGGATAATTGTTGGGCCCATTTAGAACAAGATTTTTTAGCTTGTCAATATTCCAGGTAGAGACAGTTTCAGGTATTGTGAGCTTTTTTGCTACATCACTTGGTACACCCACGTCGGATATAGTAAGATTTGGATCTGGTGATATTACGGTCCTACTTGAAAAATCAACCCGCTTGCCTGATAGGGATCCTCTAAATCGACCTTCTTTACCCTTTAGCCTCTGGGTTATGGTTTTTAATGGCCTTCCAGACCTATGATGGGCCTGGGGAATGCCCGATACCTCGTTGTCAAAGTAAGTTGTAACGTGATATTGCAACAAATCTACCAAATCTTGGACAATCAAAGGCGGTGTTCCAGCTTCTTTACTCTCTTTGAGCCGTTGATTTACTCGAATAATATCCACTAGCTTATGAGTCAAGTCATCCTCTGATCGAATACCTGTTTCGAGAATAATAGAAGGTCTAACTGTTACTGGTGGTACAGGTAAGACTTGAAGAATGAACCATTCTGGTCGTGCAGTCTTCGGGTCATATCCCAACAATATTAGGTCATTATTTGATACATTTAGAAGTCTCTCTCGAATGGTAATAGGTAATAGTCTATTCTCCCCTACATCAGTTTTTTCAACAAAGATGGTAGGCTTTGTAAAAATAAGATCATATTGTTCTTTCTGGCAATGTGGACAAACTTTAACTTTCTTTGCTTTCTCAATAATCTCGTCTTTAACGTTTTCAAGGGTAATTACCGCATAAGCTGCCTTGCTGTCACGCAAATCTTTGTATTTTACTAAATCCTCGTCACTAAGTTTAATACGGTTACAGGATCTGCATGTGATCAAAAGCAATTTATGAATATCATCAATAAAGGCGATGTGTAGAACGGGTTCAGCAAGTTCAATATGGCCAAAATGCCCAGGACATCTAGCAGATGTATTTCCGCAGGTCGCACATTTTTGACCAGGCTCCAGCGTTCCCAATCGGTTGTCCATTAACCCTCCTTGAACAGGCATTCCATCTTCATCATATGTTTCAGGTGCCGTCACTTCAGTAACGCTGAACTTCCTTACCTCGACAGGCGACCAAATGCTAAATCTAATACCATCTAATATCTTGACAGATTCATCATTCATTCAAAAAGACCTCCATTATATAAAACAAAAAGATTAAACCTTCTCCTTTACCAATAAACGAGGAGCGACATTTAAACTCATCATTTCTTGCAATAACAATTTGAAGGCATATGCAATTATAACACTGGAAATTTTCGCCTTATCACCACAGACCCTGCATACATATTTTCTCTGTTTAGTATCAAAATAGGACAATAATCCGCATCTCTCGCATACATTTATTTCTGCCTTATCAGATTCTTCTAAAAGTCTGTCCTTTAGCATCATAGACGCACCATAAGCAATTAGACAATCTCTTTCCATTTCTCCAAACCTCAATCCACCTCCGCGTGCTCTACCTTCTGTAGGTTGCTTTGTTAACATCTGAACTTGACCTCTAGCTCTGCTATGGATCTTGTCGGCCACCATGTGATGTAGTTTTTGATAATAAACTACACCAACATATACATCAACAGGGAATCTCTTCCCGGTTCTCCCGTCATACATCACTTCCTTTCCGCTATGTTTGAAGCCATATGTCTCCATTACATCCTTGATGTCATTTAATTTTTCCCCCAAAAATGCAGAACCATCAACAATTTTACCTCTCAATGAAGCTGCTTTGCCACCCAATGATTCCATGAACATTCCAACGGTCATTCTAGAAGGAAACGCGTGAGGATTGATCATTACATCAGGGACAACGCCATCTTCTGTATAAGGCAGGTCCTCCTGGTTTACAAGCATTCCAACAACTCCTTTTTGACCGTGACGAGAAGCAAATTTATCCCCTATCTCAGGGATTCGCATATCCCTTACCCGAATCTTGTACATCTTGCCGCCTTCTACTGACTGGGTCATAATAACAGTATCAACCACTCCGTTTTCGGAAGGCCTAACACCTATTGAGGTGTCGCGTCGATATGGACCCTTAACTTCAAACTCTTTGTATTCCTCCATGAATCTGGGCGGAGAGGTTCGGCCAATCAAAATATCACCTCCATTGACTACCGATTCATGCATTATCGCACCATCTTGTTCCAACAAACGATAAGATTTTTCTCCTCGATAACCACGGATATTGGCTTCAGAAGAGGGAATCTCGAAAGTATCCTTCATTCCACCAGGATATTGTTTAGCTTCGGCCTCATAAACACGGTAGAAAAACGTACGTGCCAATCCTCTATCTACAGAGGATTTACTAAAAACCACAGCATCCTCAATGTTATACCCTTCAAATGGCAAAACCGCTACTACACAATTCTGACCTGTTGGTCGTTCATCTAATCCCAGTAAATTGATTGCTTTAGTACTTACAACGGGCATCTGAGGATATAGCATAAAATGTTGTCTCACATATGTACTTGCATTCATTAACGGAGTAGAGAACCCCAAACTTTGTTTTGCCATCGCACTTTCGTAAGTATTTCTAGGTGATTGATTGTGTTCTGGGTATGGAATAATCGAGGCACCTACACCCAATATCGAAGACAAGAAGATTTCAACATGAGTATGTTCGTTTGTTATATTACTTAGTTCACTAGCAATATAACAATTTTCTTCTTCATTGGCATCTACCAGTTCA
This sequence comes from Nitrososphaeraceae archaeon, assembly GCA_044870745.1. Lineage (GTDB taxonomy): Archaea > Thermoproteota > Nitrososphaeria > Nitrososphaerales > Nitrososphaeraceae > TA-21. The sequence goes on from JBIOZE010000055.1 coordinate 4,153, forward strand.
ATAATTCCCATGTATAAAAGATCTGTCCATGACAAAAATTTCTTTGAAATTTTTTCGATAACCTCTCTTGTTAGTAATATATTGCCATCTTTCACAATTGCCAGTGGTCGCAAAACCCTGCCTGAGTTACAGCTGATATACAATCTTTTTGTTGCATTGTCATTTAAGGAAGAATAAAAATAGATTCCCATATGAGGGTGCATTCTACCAGAGCGCCTCATAGTGCGCAACCTGTTTGATAAATTACGACCATCTTCTATGTATCCAATTAAGCGTCCATCGACAAATATCCTAGCACCTTTTTGTTTCAAATCATCATTCGTCTCGTTCACATTTTGAACACCTAATTCATATAATTTTTCAATTACATCGGATGACAAAACACTGACTGATATTACTGCAGATAGTGCCAAATTTTTAACCAAGCCACAATTTGAACCTTCTGGAGTTTCGGATGGACAAATACGCCCAAAATGAGTTGCATGCAAATCCCTAGCCTCAAAATTGGGTTGGCTTCGACTTAGTGGAGACTGGATTCTTCTTAGGTGACTAACCGTTGACATATAATTTGTTCGGTCTAGTAGTTGGGTAACACCTACCCTACCCCTACCCCAATTTCCCGTAGCTATAGCATTATTTAACTTGTCAGAAATAATTCCAGGCCTGACAGCGGCTGCAACTGCATTGATTCCTCGCTTCTGACCAGATCTTTCTAACTGATATTTCATATCTCTAATTAGGTTCCTAAACGCTGTCCTGAATAGGTCTGCTAACATCTGACCTGCAAATTTTATGACTTTATTCCCATAATGATCCTTATCATCTGGTTCAATCCAATTAAGATTTAATTCTACTAACTTGCATGCAGATTCCCCCAGGAACAATGCCTTTTCGTATCGGTTATCAGGATTCTTACCAAGGTGAGGCAGGAGTCCCCAGTCCAATAATGTTTCCGCTCGTTTTATTTGAAACTCCTCTAGCATGCCTGGTGCGATCCTTTTACTAATGT
>JBIOZE010000056.1:0-7992 GCA_044870745.1 Nitrososphaeraceae archaeon
TATCCGGTAGTAGCGCCTGTAGATACAAGGGTGCCACCCATCTTTAATAGGCTCAGTTCCTGCGGAAAAGTAGTTTTGCCAATATGCTCAAAAACAATGTCCACGCCTTGCTTGTTCGTTATTTCACGCACCTTCCGGTACCAATCAGATTCACGATGGTTGACTGCATAGTCAGCGCCAAGCTCTAAGCATTTGTCCATCTTGTCCTTATTTCCAGCCGTTGCAATAACATCGCAGTTGAATAATTTGGCAATCTGTATGCCGGCTATCCCCATACCGCTTCCACCACCCATTATTAGGACTGTTTGCCCCGGCAGTATCTTCGCTCGAGTAACAAGCATATGCCATGCGGTCATGCCTACCATAGAAATTGCTGCCGCATCATTGAATGATACATTATCCTGAAGCTTGACTACGTTTACTTCAGGCAAATGCGTATACTGCGCAAAGCCGCCCCAGAGTGGACCAGTCTGGAAACCCCATACCATCCTGCTGGAGCAGTCATATTCTCTTCCATCTGTGCATTCATTGCATACCCTGCAAGTCAAATTTGGATGTGCAACTACCCTATCTCCAATCTTGATGTTTGACGAGACATTTTCTCCAATTTCGACAACAGTTCCAGCTGCGTCACTTCCTGATATGTGGGGCATTGGAATTTTGATTGGTTCGCCCCAGATACCCCAGAGGTCATTGTAGTTGTACGACGCCGCTTCGACTTTAATCAAAATCTCGTTGGATTTGGGCTTTGGTGCATCAATATCTTCGATTAAAACCACCTGTCTAGGATCTTTGCTATGTTCTCTGTATACAGCCGCCTTCAAGCTTATTCGCCAGTATCTTTAGCTTGGACTGTCATATATTCATAATTATCAACAAAATATTTACTTACTTGAGGACCCATACATTGCAGCTTACTGAGTCATATTGTAACAAACTTGCAATCATATTTGACATGATTTTTGGACCCACCTAGAGAACATTAATCTTCAGTCTTGGATTCCCGTTGCCACTTCATTCAACATTCAGATTGTATATCACAATTATGGTCTATCTTGTGCAAATTTTTTGCCTATTTCAAAAGCTGTTTTTATTGCGTCCTTGTATCTTTTCACATACATGGCTCTGAACTTTGCGTCATGAGCATTAGCCCTTGCTTGGGAAAACCAACCACACCAAAGAGCTGAAATTACAGCGTTAGTTAGAAATGCATGTGCATCGTCAACTCCTTTACCATATGGTAGTTCTTTAGCCATAAGGTTAGCAATCGTATCATAGATGTCTCCTCTTACCTTAATTTGTCTTCTAACCTTACTTTCAACAAAATCAACCATCTCTTTTCTATACTTGGTGAAGATATCCTCTAATTCTGCCATGCTTTCCCTTGTCCCTAGTTCAGCTATTTAAGTTAAGAACATGCAAATCAGTAGAACTTTTTTTCCCTATGGATCTAAAATAAGACCCTGAGAGCTATGGTCTTGATGTGACCTAGCCGTATGAAAATTGTTTTCAATATTAACTTACGTACCCAGTAGGTTGTGAATCATTTTTGGCCCTATTTTTCGGCTCAATTTTGATAAAAAAGAATTCAAAAGAATAATTAGAAACACGTAGAATGTAAGTTAGGTTTGATGGGATAGATATTCCTAGAATTATTATTTATGAATTCTCAAAGTGCAATACATAACCCTGAATACACTACCAATCATAAAATGCCTTTATAGACAGGATATTGATATTGTAAAATGTGATACATGAAAGCATTAAGCTAAATATACATGAAGGGAGGTGAGCAACAAGTTAGCAGCAGACCTTACCAGTATTGCAGGCTCTCTATTTTGGGGATTTGTTGTCAGTGTACCTCTATTGTTAGGCTGTCTACTGGCACTAACTACGAAGCTTTCCAAGAAGACTATTGCCGTTATAATGGCATTTGGCAGCGGCGTACTTGTGGCATCTCTTGCATTTTCCTTAATGGAAGAGGCATTTAAGATGTCACAGTCAATTCCTCCAGTAATCATTGGATTTATTGCTGGTGGGTTATCTTATACTATAGCAAATTACTATCTTAGCAAACGTTCACTGCAAGGCAATATCAGACACAGGAAGAAATCCCATGGGACTGAAGCTGGTGGGGGGAAAAATATCTCCGGTTCAGCCATACTAGTAGGTTCGGTGATGGATAACATTCCTGAAAATATGGCACTTGGTATTTCGTTAGCGCTAGGGGGATCAATAGATGTTGTTCTCTTGGCGGCTATTTTCATTTCCAATTTTCCAGAAGGACTTTCGTCTTCAGAAGGTATGCAGTCTAGCGGGAGAAGTAAAAGATCGATACTTGTTTTATGGATAATTGCCGTGTCTGTAGGAACAGTTTCTTCAGCAATTGGCTTTACGGTGGCATCGTATACAGAACCTAAGATACTGTCAATAGCTTTGTCATTTGCTGCAGGTGCAATTCTAGTCATGCTAGGAGAATCAATGATTCCTGAAGCTTATGAACAAGGAGGAGCGAGTAGAGTAGGCCTTGCTCTAATGGCAGGATTCGCACTTGCTTTCATATTAGGAAATCTATAGACATGCTAACCCGAATTACGAAATGCCGTGTTACTTGAAATATAGTATGATGATTAAGCAGTAAGACCGTGACGGTAAGAGAATAGATGAAGTTGGCCGTTTCTGAATCAAATTTGACATGATTTTGGATTTTCTTTTGAAATGAAACCTTAACCGTTAAAATTCTGAGCCAATTAGGTTTGGATAAACGGTCGTTATGTTACTGCGCTGGTAACAATATTTTCACAGTCGCTAGATGCATTACCCATATGCAATATTTCTAGGGAAGATTGGCCTGCTCACCATGGATTTTTGTTCATTTTAGAGGTGTTTATGATTAGATAAACGTCCTAAAATACTCTATTTTCTATGGCTTAGCCTCATAAACCAAGTTAATTGGGGTCTTTACAGCACACCTAAAGTGTTTGAATCCAGCATTTTTTATTATTTCTGCAATCTTTGCTTCTCCAGCTTGTGCTCCTAAAACTGGTCCATTGCTACCACTACTTGCCATTGATGATAATGTACATATCATACAGGATGCTGCGTAATACATCCGTCCTAGTGGATTGAGATTGTCCTCTAATTTGTCATTGGCAAATGGTTCTACTAGCATGACAGTTCCGTCTTCTTTGAGAGCCTTTAGCGCATGTTTAGCAGCTTTCAATGGATCAGCCATATCATGGAATGAATCAAAGAATGCTATTAGATCGTACCTATCATATTCAGAAGAAGGATAGTTAATAGCCGAAGCAAGTTCAAATCTTATTTGATCTTCCTTTAGACCTTCTTCTTTAGCATTCTTTCTTGCTCTCTTTATAGAAGCCAAATGATTGTCAAATCCTATGAACTTAGAATTCGGATATGCTCTAGCCATTAAAATAGTTGAGATTCCATGACCACATCCCACATCAGCAACTCTAGCTCCGCCTTGCTTTAACTTTTCTTCGACTCGTCCTCCATTAATTGAGGGTATCCATGATTGAATAATATTTGCCCTATAGTTAGCTCCAAAAAATCTTTCTGTGCCTTCAAAAAGATTTGCATCATGGTCACCCCATTTTAGCCCTCTGCCTGTTTTAAATGCCTTTAAGATTTTTTCCTCATCTCTAAAAAGACTTTTTAAAGTTTGAAATGAACCTATAGCATAAACTGGACTATTATCGTCTGCTAAAGCTAAAGCATGTTCTTTAGGAAGAGAATATTTTTTGGTGTTACTATCATATAATATGTATCCGCTAGCTGCTTGATTTGCTAGCCATTCCCTTACGCACCTCTCTGCAACGCCAGTATTTCTTGCAAGCTCCTCAACTGTAGTTGACGATCCTTTCGCATTTGCAATCGCTTTATAAAGTCCAAGCCTATCTCCAATACTTACTAGAACAGCACTCATAGCTGCACCTACATCAAACATTACCTTTCCTAGGAATTCTTGAAGTATTGATTGATCGATTTCTTCGTAAACTATAGAGGAATTGTGAGGCTTTGTGCCTTTAGTATCTCTTATTCTTTGTTGTTTCGCAAAACCCAATATATATCAATATTTGCCTAAACGTCGCATTTATATAAAGAGTAAGGAACTGGTTTACCAAGTCGTATGGCAGCAACATCTAATACGACTAAAAATAATATCAGTATTCCAAACTGGAAGATTTCTGGAGACTTTTTTGATGCCTGCAACTGCAATATGCGATGTCCATGTGAGTTCGCTCAAGCTCCAACTTATGATGATTGTGAAGTTGTGCTCGTATGGCATATAAGAAAAGGCCAAGCAAGCAAGCATATTTCATTTGGATGGAGTGGTCCATAATAAACAACAAATACACTTTTCACTTTTATTAGAAAGCGTTATTTGTAATTTGGAAATTGTTTTTTCTATTATTGTTATTAGGGACTATACTTAAATCTACAATGGAAGCTATTTTTGCCTGAATTAGTCCATTCCATTCCATGGTCATTATAATTGTATTTGCTTGAGCGTGCAATAGTCATATCAGCACCCGGGACTACCGAAAATGGTACATTAGCTACAACTGAATCTCTGCTTTTGTCTCCTCCTGCAATTGCTTCTGTATCTAATTCTAATGTATCTTTTATTCTAAGCCACCTGCGTTTTCCATCGATACCAAATTCTATAGGAACAGATTTTACTCCAAGCATTTCGCCAATAAAATTATGTGCCACAGCAAAAAATCCTCCTGCTTGTCCAGAATATATTTTCATGATTAGATCCTTCTGTTGTTGAGTTGCTCTTTCGTCTATATACAGCGCTGCTTTCCATTTTGGCCCTGTAGCCATGTTACCAGGAGTATTAAACAGAGCAACAACATTGAGATTGCTCAGATCTGTGTTTCCATAATTTCCGTTCTGTATGTGCCATGCACATGTGACATGACAGTTGCCCTCATCAGGATCCTGAAGGAAAACGCATGGACATACTATATCACAATTACACCCTTCAAAATAATCTCCTTCTAGTTTCCATGGTGATTGAGATGATTTGCTGTTATCTGTAGTAGTAGCTGTGCTCAAGGTACATTTCAAAGCCAATCACATTGATATAAGGTTTATAACATTCATTCCAGATTTGTATTCAGTTTTGGAAGGCCAGCTTTCCAGGCTAGATCCCGGACCTGCTCGTGATCGCTGATGAGCTCAAAGGAAGTATAATTGATCTCGAATGGCACGACTTGGTCGCAGTGGAACTGGGCCGTGATGTAGAGGGCATATGATTAATTATTTTCTATGTACTGAGGATGCCTCTTTTGATTGGTCTTATTCTAACTAATTTGAAGGCCTTGTTGTTGAATGATAAAGGGCATGAAGCTATTCTACATTTAGCAGCGGTCAATCTAGATTATCTTTCTCATTCGAATCTATATTCGCATTATGAGAATACCAATCCTAATGTTCCATTTTTATCATTAGCCCCCGAGCCAGAAATAAGAAGAATACTAGGAAATGGTCCATCTCCCTTAGCAGGAAGAGTTAATTGAACGTTAGTCTTTACTCCATTCTCTAAATCTATTACCAAATTTCTATCTTGATTGTCTGGATGTATTGTTGTGCTAGCTCTCCGTCCTGTTGTTTGAAAAAACTAGTAGATAAACAAGAAGATGCCAATGTAGATATCAATAATAATCCCAGAGATATCCTACTTTCCGTTCTATGCAACTTGCGATACTACTAATCTGAAACTTGTATAAGAGTTTTTTTGGTTAAACTGCACCCAAGATTAGTTATTATTATGATATCCGAATTTAATTTAGTTCAGTCCTCTTTTCTACCGCGGAATCTATTCACGGGTTGGATTCGAACCCTCTTGTTTCACTTGGGGGTTCATCACTTTATGGCTAATATGTTTTTGGAATGGATGTGTATTGTTTTTATTACTTGAAGATTATGATGCTAGTTATTGTCTCGGTCAAGGATGTCTCTCTGTTTGATTTTAGTTTTAGGATTTATGATTTTATTAAATGCAACTAACAATTCACAAAATTCTATCGCAAAGCCTAGTCAAGAAAGCTATCAGTTCGTAAGATCATGGGGTGGTCAAGGAAGTAATGATGGACAGTTCCTCCTGCCCCACAGTCTAGCCATTGACACATTAGGGAATATCTATGTAACTGATACAGGAAATAATCGTGTTGAAAAGTTTAGTCCCAATGGTACATTTATCTCTAAATGGGGCTCGGAAGGAACAGGGGATGGACAATTTGTTCGGCTACACGATATCAATGTCAGTCCTGATGGAAAATTTGTTTACACCGTTGAATTGAGCAACCATCGTGTACAGAAGTTTACTTCAAATGGTACATTTGTAACAAAGTGGGGATATGAAAATACTGGCGGAGAAGGGGCTGCAAGACAACCTCATCAGTTGGCTGTCGATTCATTTGGCAGCGTCTATTTAACTGATAGAGCTAACTCTGAAATACTAGTATTCGATGGAAATGGCAAATTCTTAACAAAGTGGGGTTCGAAAGGAACTGAAGTAGGGGAGTTTAAAAAACCTCATGGAATTGTCTTCAATTCTAAAGATGAGATGTACATTACGGACATGGGAAATTCACGAGTGCAAGAATTTTATAAAAACGGTACTTTCATTAGAACGTGGGGATCCTTAGGAAAAGAACAAGGAAAATTTTCAGATAGTATACCGGGGATCGCCATTGACAGATTAGATAACATATATGTCATAGATAGACTCCAATCTGTCATACAGAAATTTGAGGCTAACGGTACATTCATAAAAATGTGGGGATCAAAAGGTTCTACTAATGGAACAATGCAGAAACCAGAAGACTTGGCAATCAACTTAATGACAGGAGATGTATATGTTACAGATACAAAAAATTCACGGATTCAAGAATTCAGTGAAGTTCAGTAGATAGAAGTATGTAAATAATTTCGACACTAAATGAAGGCGAAGTTGGCGTTACCACTCAATTAGTAGAATTTGTCATATAATAATTGAAACAGGCCTTGAAGATACTATTAGTTATGACAAAATCGACCTCACAAGTCAATCATGGTCGACGGAAAGCACAAGTATGGCTGTCGAAAGATAGTAATGCGAAATCCTAAGGGAGGTAACTCTTGTACTTGAGAAGTTACACTAAGCAATTGGCAGCTGTTAGAGATAATTCGACTGAACTACTGGCTTGTAATTGTTATCCCTGTAATTGAACATGTTAAATGAATTGTCCGATTCTATCAAAATACACTTAATCTCTATGTTAACAGATAAACTAGCCTGGAAATGTCCCAATATAGAAATAATATAAGAGCTATTGCATCTTTAATATCAGTCCCATTAGGAATCTCAATTTTCGTAATATCTGCCGTGATGTTAATTACTCCAGAGTTTAGAACTTTATATGCTGAGACGGGTACGGGCAAGGACGTATTCAAGGTAATTGTTTCTGTATTTGATATCTCAAATGAAACTGGAGATATTGTTACAACTGTTAATGTAAATGGAAATTCTAAAGTAAGGTCATTTGATAGTGATTACCTCAACTTCTGGCCCGCGTCAGACAACTCTGGTACAAGACTGATAGAATACATAGCCACTTTTCCAGGAATTGAGGTAAAACCAGGAGACAAGTACAAAGCTTGCGTCCTTGTAGTTGAGACTGCTAATACCATTTGCAAAGAGGGAGCAAACTCGCCTGGTAAGAGGCCTGAAATTGTTGATATATCTTTAGATTCTGATTCTTCTACCGGGGCTGTCAAGGTAGCTACTGAAAACACTACTGCAAGAATAGATGCAAAGAAACTGGATACTGAAACAGTAGATGCAAAGAAACTGGATACTGAAACAGTAGATGCAAAGAAACTGGATACTAAAGATACAGACTCAAAGAAACTGGATACTAAAGATACAGACTCAAAGAAACTGGATACTGAAACAGTAGATGCAAAGAAACTAGA
>JBIOZE010000057.1:0-7055 GCA_044870745.1 Nitrososphaeraceae archaeon
TTTAACTATAAAATGCATAACTAAGTGTGGATAGCCAATCGTTGTTTCACATACATCAGTGTCGAAAATGCGGAATAGTCTGCGAGTGTGAAAAGGGAATTACATGTGATAGCTCACTGTTTATGAATTACGAATGTGCTACCTGCAAAAGCTATCGATTCATTTCTTCATTATGATTTTCATCAATCCTGTGTGACAAGTATGAGCCGCTTTTTTCCCCATGAGTTTGTCCATATCAAGTGACCGTATATCTACCGACGGGCGTTCTTTATTTTCCCCTTTTTTGAGAAATTGAATTGTCAAGGTACAATACTTCCTATTATCCGATTCGATGAATTGCCAACCCTTAAATCAAGGTTTTATTTTCCTGTACTTGTGAAAATATTCTTACTAGCACTAAACACTTCTGCTAAATTAGCATTGGTAATTGCTTTCTCAGGGCTATTGACGTTTGTAATGATCTCGTCAAGTCTGCCTCAAACGTTAGCTCAAGATTCAGAATTCAATATGTCAGAACTCGCGGGCAATTCAACTTATGATTTGACCAAACTTCTGTCAACATTTAAGCCTGTAAATGGCTCGTACAGTAACGCTGATCAGGGCTTTGAAATTACTTTCCCACAGGGCTGGGAGGGCACTGAAATTCTTGTCCCCTTTGGAAAGGTAGTTTCTGCCAGTCCTCTTGCCGAGGCCTTAAATGCAACAGACATGTCCAAGTTCTCTGCAATGAGTATTGTAATTGTTGACAACAGGAATAATAGTGCGTTATCTGCTATTTCTGATTTATCTAACCCAGCAGATAATGCTACAGCATCCCAAGACGCAAAATATATTGAAGCGGCCGATTGTGGATCCCTAGTGTTTTCACCCGTTACCTTGGATGGTATTAAAGCTGAACAAGTAACATACTCATGCGAGGATATTCCTATTGGGGCGGGGTCAAACACGACCGCTAAAACAAAGGGCATAACATTTGCAACTAACGATGACTCATTGATATTCGTGTCATTCAGTGCTTCTCCAGATATATATGATTTAGATATCCCAAAATTTGAACAATCGTTAAAGACAGTAAAAATCTCTAATCCAGGGGATATTCTTAGTTCACATACCTACCAAGAATATAAGAAATTGCTCGATCAAAATATAGCCAAATAGAAGTTAGCAAGTAATACTTCTCAAAGCATATGAGAGCTTTGTAATACGTGGCTTAGGAATATCTCAGTCCGGCCACGCATCTACTAGATAAGTAGCAATTGGCAGATAGATTTTTCAAGATACTGTGATTTTCAGTGACTAGCAATGAAATATTTAATCACTAAATAGTATGAAGCACACATTATTGCATGCGTGACGTAGACCGACATTGCGATGCGGAAAAAGGAAGAAAAAACGAACCTTTCAACCAGTGTGACTCATTGGGGACATCTTACGAATGACAGTTAGATCAAATAGGTGGGACACACATGACCGCTTGTCAATTGATCATAATAGTATTGACTCTAACCAATATGAGGATGAGATAGTATTAAGCTGCCCGAATTGTTGCAAAGCATACTTGATTAGAGACCTGAACTATTTTCTAGAAAATAGGCGTGTGATATGGCGGTTAATTCTAGCGGAGGTTGAGGTTGGGTTTAGAAAGCAAAAACTTATTGGAAGTTTGGCAGTATGCAGTGCAAAGGAGACTATCATGACACAAGTAGAGAAAAACGGATTTTTGACTGCAACATGTCTATTATGTATGGCGAGCATATTTGAAAAATTTTGTTTTTCTAGATCAACAAAATTCTGTGTTCACCACAGTATTCAATAACTAGATGGGTCAGTGACGTGCCCTAGAGTTCAAGAAATTTGTTTAAGATATAAGACATGTGAGAACTATATAATCATGACTAAGGAAAGCGATTGTTAGAGTTAGTTCAAGTGGAATTGAGCTTGAAACATCAGTTTTACGTGCAATAATCAATTTTCACCCTACGCTACTATGAGAAACTTGAACAAATGTGAAGAAAGACTTCAGATTGCTGCGAAGGAAAAGTTACCAATAGAAACAATGCAGCTTGACGTTATTGATGATTTGTTAGTAATGATATTGCGGACACGATAATTAAAGAGAATGACAGGATAATTGTTTTAGGGAACGATGCTAGTGACGATTTGTTTGGTTCTCAGGAACAATTGAGCTTTGACGAAATTAAGGGACAGTTTGAAACAAATTTCTTTGGCGTGATTAGAGCTTGTAAGGCAGTGATACCAATAATGAAGAAACATGGAGGCTGAACTATTGTTTACATAGGATCGATCAAGCACTCTAAAATAAATTATTTTGGACCCTGGAAAGATTAGTCGTCATTTGACTCAGTAGGATTTATTTCAATTGAATCAATTACCTTTTCAATTGTTGGCATGTAGGATTCGAACTCTAATGGTTGGGCACCAAATGTAAATGTATACGCTTTGTCATCTACCATGGTCCAAATTTGCAGATTTTTGAGCTTCATTATTCCCTGGGCCGTTGGGGTAGTGTAAGTATAATCGATGTAATAAGCAGGATAGTCCGATAAGGATGAATTAGCATTTAGGTGTTCTATTCTGAAATTTTGAAAAGATGATTTTAGTTGATCGAGAGCATTATCGGAATAAACGTCTAACGGATAACTTGAACTTGATAATTCCTCTACTGCTACATTAAAATTTTCAGCAAAGATATCACTATCGTCTTGTAGTGGAGCATAGAATATTGCTAATATTCCTTCGTTTGGATCAGGTTCTTCAGTCCATGATGACGGATAACTAAAACTAATGCCGAATTCATCGTTGTTGTACGTCTCATATTTGCCTCCCTGAGCTTGAATGGATTGACTATTACCGGAAACAACAAGTAATGTCACTGCTAAAATTACGATTGATCCAATAATGATTGATTTTGGGTAGCCCATTTCCACAATATTACTAAAATTCCACTGATTAATCTCTTTTGTCCTTACCCATACAAACTCTTTATCCCAAGCTTGTCGCCATTTCCAAGCGATCTTTTTAGAGTCTCACCGGCGTAAGAAGTCGGATACATCGACTGAAGCCGATCACCTGCGTGGCCTAGATTAATTGCATGCCCTAATTCATGAGTAGCAATATTCTGAAGATCAAAACTTGCACCTGAAACCGAACACCGTTCTACACTAGACACAAAGTACTTGTCCAAGCTGTCAAATGTAACAGTTGCCGAGGTCAAAGCTTTTGTGTCAAGTCTATAAGTATAGCTAGTATAACCCAGTTGGCGGTACTGACCATCTATTGGACGCCAGGTCACCTTAATTTGAGCAGAGCTGTATGAAGCTGTCTCAGCAAAGTTAGTAACGGTTGGGCTTATTTGCGCGTCTAATGTACTGAATGCTTTCCTAATTGCATTCTTTGCAAGCGTGACATCCATGTGACTATTCGATGCATCAATTGAAAATTTAACAGGAAAAGTTCTCCATCTTACTCCGGCAGTCATTATTGAATATGCATTGGTACCATCTCCACAAAGATCCTTTGCTGCAAACTTGCTTGCAGGCTCTCCGCTGTCTATCACTGTTACAGTTCGCAGATTCCTGTTATCTGGACGCTCACTATTGCCGGAAGGGCTAACTATGACTCTTACTACATCTCTACTTGCAACTGATCCATCACTCACAGTTAATTGAAATACCAGAGTTAGTTGGGGTTTGCTACCAACAGTGGGCGCGTCAAAACCTACGATTTCTCTAGTTGGATCCGCTAGATCTATCTTTAAGTTCCTAGGTGATACTAATTTCCAAGCAAACGTCAATCTGTCCCCGTCTGGATCCGTGCTGGCAGAACCGTCCAGTACAACCTTTTGACCTTCTGTAGTTTTTACATCGCTGCCAGCTTGCGCGGTTGGGGTACTTCCTTTGTCCTCCAATTCGGTCATTCTTGCTTTAGGCTCTGAAGAGTTCGTGGAGGAGGCATGCACAGTTTCAGTTGGAAAATAGGTAACCACCAGAAGACCTAGAAATGCACCAAGTACGGTAAATAACATCACGTTTATCATATTTAGGGGATAGACGCTGTTTACTTATAAAGACTCCCTATGCATTATATCGAACATAATTCGGAATATGCTTACAGTATTGTTGTCTAGAAATTGCGTGAATACATGTCGAAGGGTTGGTTATTTTGGACTGGCTTTGGTTGAATTTAGTGACAATTGTGCAGCGTCACGATGCAATGTTACATCATATGTGTTACCTCTTTAGGGTTCATTTCGCGTGTTGCTAGAATTCTTTAAATTGAAGTGAAACAATCTTGCAAATAATATGGAATACTTTTTGGATTCAGTTGCAATCACTTGAATAATGTGCAGATCTACGGTAAAGAAAACATTTGATCAGATAGTCTTGATTTGAGTCTATCTTTCAACCGTTGTTTTAACTCTTCAATACCATTATCTGTATTTTTTTGATTTTTTTGCTCCAATCTGTTGTTGCTATCCTTGGGCTCTGAACTATCTCTGTCTGTTGGTGCATCTAGCCTATCCTTGATCTCTTGACGTTTCTCTTCTACCTTCTTCTTTACATCTTCGATTTTCTTACCCACTTTCTCTTTTATCAGCTCACGAATTTTTGGAATTTCTATGTCTAGCTTTACCTTTCCTGTAGTTTGGTCTTCCTTTAGCACAACTATGGAATTAACGATATTGGTTGGCCGGGATGATCCGGAGCAATTTTGACTTTCTTGCTTCAGATTTCCATCCGATATGAGTTTACTTGTAGTCTTTGTGATGGTAAATTGGTCCATTGTAGAACCTTCATTAGAAATAAAGGTTGCAAGTAATTTATTGTCAGTGATCTGAACGTCTAGTATGCCAAATTTTGAATCTTGTTGGTTTGCCATAAACGGAGCCTTATCTGAAAGGCCGTGCAGATTTACGCCTCCTGTTCCCACAATAGAGTAGATCTGGCCACTAGGGTCAACATATGTATCCTCATTACAACTTGTGATAATAGGAGTGGATGGGTCATTTTCGTTGTACATTATTGGATAGCTGCGCTCATAATTGTGGACGTGACCTTCCAATACAAGATCAACACCGTACTTGTCGAAAAGCGGGTGAAATAAATCCCGAAAAGTCTTGTTTCCCGAACATCCTGAATCACCACAGGTATTCGGTGAAGAGTAAAGTGGCTCATGTAAGCTTACAATGATCCACTTTAAGTTAGGATTGTTAGCAGCTGCTTCCAGGTCCTTGAGTACAAAGTTGTACTGTTGGGAACTAATTGTTATTGCCTCCTCTGTAGACAAAGTAACAATGTGCACATTTCCAACATTGTACGAATAGTATTGCCTTGAAAGGCCAAAACTATTCAAATACGAATTCAACAGCATTGAATTTTGAACATCATGGTTTCCAAAGTTTATCCTTGTTATAGATCCTATGGGCCTTAATACATCAAGCCAGCAATCCGCAGTGTCCTCATAAGAATAATCTCCAAGCGCTAGCACAAGATCTGGGTTTTGGTTTTTAATATTGTTGACTGTCTCAATAGTATTTCCTGTGCAACCCCAGTCACCAGTGGCACTAATTCTGACTGGTGTAGCAGCAACAGCCTTGTTGGGACCGCCCACTTCGAATGCGGCTCCTGTCATCAGCGATGCTGATAGTAATAGCACCCATACAGTGATTGACAAGGTGAGAGAATGTTGCCTAGACAATAAGTTGAATTGACTTGTACGAAATTGAGTTCACACTCGCATTTACTTTCTCCAGAAGCGTATTAAATAGTTAGAATGATTCTTATGATTTATAAGAACGAATTACAAATCAGTATTTTCTTCTGAAATATCATTATCGAATGTTTGCAGCTGTTGTACTGAAAAAAGAGGGTCTCGATTATTATGTATGACTTGTCGACATTAACTTGAGGTTCAATGCTTAGATCCCTGGAAATTGTTAACTGAACAACATGAACATAGGTCATAGTTGCTCCAGTAAAGTTAGTTCGAGATCATTGTTGCCAAGGTTACAAAATACATCTGCGAGATTATTGTGACCATTAATGACAAGGTACAGGTCCCAGAAACAAATTAGGTTTGTGGCAAGTAATTTGGTAATACCTTCAGCATGAATAAACTAAATTCCTCATTAATCAAATGTCAAGGAATCCTTGAACATATCCTTCAACGCATTTTGTTCTTCCTGTGTCAGATTAGCGTCACCAGACCCCTTAATCTTTTTCATCAAGTCCTTAGCCTTATCTGGCCCAACTAGTTTGCTCAACCTGTCTATGGAACTTGTACCTTCCCACGAATTAAAAATATTGATGACGTTCTCTTTTGTATCAGGACTAAGATCTCTTAATGCATTATCTACTACTTTCTTGTAACCTCTATCAAGATCTTTGGGTCTATAAACAGCTATCAAGAGTATATATTATATGAATTACTAATATTAAAGACTATTTGATTTGCAAGCCAGATAATAGACTTGTCGTAAGGGTTTGTCACAAGGCAGATCATCAATCAGAATCTAAAATTTAGAGCTTAAAAAATATACAGGTTCGTACGCTGGGCCCAAATCAAAATTATTAATTTAATTTTATGGTGGTGCCTGGGAAGCAGAGAAGATGAGATCTGTTACGTTCCCATTTAGATTGTTCAAATCTGCTCGAATTTGAGTCAAAAGTTCAAGTGCAACGGTAGAATTGCCGCTTTCTATGGCCTCGACAGTTTGATTTACGTGCTCATTTGTGGATTGAAATAATGCCCACAAGTCTTCAGTATCTACGTCCTCTGTGGGAGTGTTCGGTGTAGCTGTTGAATAATAGGTAATATTCGGAGCAAAAAATAGCAGACATACGGTTGCAAGTGGAAATACGAAAATAATGCTTTTCGTTGAGATATATAGACTAATATACGAACCAAGTGGTATTTTTGAGCGTGTCATTATTACTTCTAGAAGGACAGCAGTACTTTAATTTTATCAACTCACTGAAATCCGTAGAGACAAAGAACCAGTACCGCAAGGCAATCCAGCGGTTTTTAACACATGC
>JBIOZE010000058.1:0-13135 GCA_044870745.1 Nitrososphaeraceae archaeon
AAACGAAATGGCGATGACAGTTTGGTAAGCAGAACGGCGTTGATTTATTGTCTGGGCAGAAACGAAAACGACAGTATCGTGTACTCTTTCTAGTACACTTACTGCACATCTCTAAGTAAGAATAGAATCGACTGCCAGCATGTCAAATGGAAAGCACAAATGAATGACATTTCAGAGCTGACAATCACAATAAACTCACTTGTGTCAATGACGGGCAAAACCTAGAAGACGTCATCCAAGAATTATTTGAGTCCTTACAAGAATTTGATATCAAGTAGCTAATAATAGCAACTGCTTTTTTGTTATTTTTGTTTTATTAGTGGCCTATACTATTGAGTCATTATTCTAAACATTAGTTAAGGTATAATATACAGTACACAAGCCAACAGGACTAACTAGCGATTGGAATCATCAAAACCGCATGTTAAATTAGAACACGTGGTATCTTTCAGTGATGCGATATTCGCCTTTTCAATTACAATAGTTTTACTGTCAATCCAAGTCCCCCAGTTGCCAATTAATGCTACCGAGTCTGATCTCGTAAGAGTATTGTGGAGATTACTACCATCTTTTGAAAGTTATGCAATAAGTTTTGCCGTCATTGGAATATATTGGGTGTTATACCATAAAGTCTTCAATAGAATAACAGGTTCACATCCACTTATTATAGGGTTCAATTTAGTGTTTTTATTTTTTATTACTTTAATATCGCTATTTACTGTACTTAACATCAACTATGGTTCGTTTCATTTAGTTTTCATTCTATATTCGCTGATTCTAGCTCTAACCGGATCTACGTTGACCATTATTTGGTCCATCGCGATTAAGACGAAATCAATTCAAGGCGATATGACTCCATCGTTAATGAAGTTATTTCTCTTGAATTCTATCACACCTCCAATAATATTCCTTATTTCCATAGGAATTTCTCTTTTGAGTATTGACATAGCACAATATTTCTGGCTCACAATCTTTCCTATCAGGAGAATAATTGGCAATAGGTATCGAGCCAAGAATGACTGAACTTTCAACCCAAATTGCCGAAGGACATCTTATTCTTGCATGCAGCAGCCGGCTAGGTAGAAAGCATTTTTAGCAATCACCAGCGAAAGATCAACATGATGTAGGGGTCGATCTTTAGGGACATAGCCATATTTATTAAACAACATACCCTCTAAGGTTCAGTGAAGGCAATGATTCCGATCCCATTGTCAGTGGCAACACTACACGACAGTAAGTGGGTACTTCAAGTCGCCAATATTTTTCACTGTAGGAACGCAAGGACAAGATCTTCATGAACTCGAAGGGTAGCCAGATGTTACAAACTATTCCAACGATTCGGTTAATTTCAGATAATGGAACTAGTTTAACCGCTTCGCTTTACTAAAATAGTAACAATCAATCTGAAGATCAGTTCAGCATTACCCAAAATTTCCGACCAAAATCATAGTGCTTAGAATATGTCATTTCATGTTTGATTGGAATACACAAATGGGAAAGATAACTAGATGTTTCAAAAACTTCTATTGTTATTCGTAGCCACTTTACCAATGGTTATTGAGGTACTGCATTCTGGATTGTAATTATATTGTCTGTCCTGACGCTGCTAGGGGGGACTCACAGCATAACTTAACACACCATTGTCTTGTCAGCCCAAATATTTTTACTCGGAAAGTCTTGGTCGAAATTCGGATGCTTGAGCAGAATTTAAAGTTGAACTCTGGAATGAATTCGCTAGAATATCTATCGGTTCCGTTACGGGTCAGCGGCCGTCAAGTTCTAGCAGAGTTGTGTCTTCATTGATCCTAATATCGTTCAATGTTGCCGGTCTATCCACGAAAAAGTCACTGCGCAATAAAGCAACATCTCTACCAGATATCATGGTATCGGATATGATATGACCACGATCAAATACCTGACGTCAAAAAATCGATTATCTGTTGGTTTGTTACGGTCGATTTCACAAAAGTCGCTATTTTTAGCCACGGCGGATCTGCCCTTGATAATCACAGATGGTTGACTGTGAGATAGTTGCATACATCAGTCAATAATTTGTTTTTGTCCTACTCTGTCTACAACTTAATAAGGAATTGTCTAGGATAGAGCTTTAAATGTCTAAAGTAGATGAAGACATAGACAAACAAGAGAGCAACATTCCGCCAAAAAAGAAAAAGACCAAGGAAGACAAGGAGTTTGATGAAGCAGAAGTAGAATCAACAGGTGGAGGTTTTGATGCAGGTGGAGGCTAGTGCCAAATCCAATATCGCTAGTGATAAAATGCAGAAACAAAGGTTTATCTCGGCTCCTTATAATTTTCCCTGTGTGCTGATATTTGAAACGAAGTGAAAATTTCTGTAGCCGTAAATTTCCTGAAGTTCGACTTAGAAGGCTGAGGAGGACAGCCTCTATTCGAGACCTTTTTCAGGAAACTCGCTTATCCGTAAACGATTTAGTTTGCCCTCTCTTCGTAGAGGACGGAATTAGAGAGGCCCACGAAATAGAATCCATGCCAGGAATATTTCGTTTACCGCTAGACAAATTGGCGCAAAGTGTGGAAGACCTTTCAGGCCTTGGAATTAAGGCATTTATTATTTTCGGGATACCTTCAAAAAAGGATGAAAGCGCCAGGTCAGCGTATAGTCGTATTGGCATTGTACAGCGTTCGATAGAATTACTCAGAAATCAATTTGCCGACAAGATTGTTCTAATTAGTGATGTTTGTCTGTGTCATTATACACAACACGGCCATTGTGGAATCATTGAACATACTCACATAGATAATGATAAGACTTTGCAAGCTTTGTCACGGATAGCACTTAGTCATGCTGAATCAGGCGTAGATTTTGTCGCGCCTTCTGCAATGATGGATGGTCAAGTATGCACAATTCGTAACGCTCTCGATGCTTCGAAATTTACTGATGTCGGAATTATCGCATATTCAGCAAAGATCTCATCCAACCTTTACGCACCTTTCAGACATGCTGCAAAATCCAGACCAATATATGGTGACAGAAAATCCTATCAAATGGCTTATGCTAACGCTGAAGAAGCTATGAGAGAAATTAATCTAGATATTGATGAAGGAGCCGACGCAATAATGATAAAACCAGCAATTCCTTATCTTGATCTTATCCACCGAGCTAAGGCATCGACTCTAGTACCAATTTGTGCATTTAGTGTTTCTGGTGAATATAGCATGATTAAGGCTGGGGCCTTGGAAGGCCACATCGATGAAAATGAAACTGTCACTGAATTTATTACATGTATTAAAAGAGCAGGGGCAGACATAATTATAACCTATCACGCAAGAAAAATGGCTGAATTGTTGTTAGGCTGAGATAAGAATATAACAGTTTATTGAGATAAATCGAATGCCGTTGTCAAAGTCATTATTTGATAGTTCGAAGTTAGTAATTCCAGGAGGTGTCAATAGTCCTGTCCGCTTCTATGCTCCTTACCCAGTTTTTATTTCATCAGCAAAGGGCTCCAAAATTGTGACTGCTGATCATATGACTCTCACAGACTATTGCATGGGTTATGGGGCCGTGATTATGGGTCATGCAAATTCTGAAATCATTGAACCCGTTAAGGCTCAGTTAGAAAGGGGGAACCTCTATTGCATGCCGACAGAACAAGAATTAGAATTAGCTGAACTTTTGTCCGATCTAGTACCAAATGCGGAACGAGTAAGGATGATGAACACAGGTACAGAAGCTACTTTGCATGCGATAAGACTTGCTAGAGCGATGACGCAAAATAGAAGGATTGTAAAATTTGATGGATGTTACCATGGTTCCTACGACGATGTTCTTACAAGTGCTGGGTCGGGAGTCGCAGAATTACCAAGTGTTGACGGTCAAGGAGAAACAAGAAAATCTTCGAATGAGACTTTGATTCTTCAATTCAACGACGTTGAATCTGTTGAGAAAATGGTAAAGAATTATAACGATATTGCTTGCGTAATAGTAGAACCCGTTCCAGCAAACATGGGTCTAATAACTCCCAAACAAGAATTTTTAAGTAGACTTAGAAGAATTACGGCTGAAAATAATATTGTTCTAATTTTTGACGAGGTTGTAACCGGGTTTAGATTGAGTTTGGGTGGCGCATCAGAATACTTAGGTATAACATCGGATCTTTCTACATTTGGAAAAGCAATTGGCAACGGATTTCCTCTTTCAGCGGTTACGGGGAGAAAAGAAATCATGGAACAATTCTCTCCGTCCGGAAATGTTTATCAAGGAAGTACATATGCTGGAAACCCAGTTTCAGTGCGTGCCGGTTTGGCCACTGTTCGTGCGCTCGAAAGGGAAAGAAGTGTAATCTATCCAAGAATGTCAAGAATGTGTGATTCGATCGTAAATGGTATTACCGATGAATTAGATCATATGAGCTTTGCTTGTTGTGTTAACCACATAGGCTCTATGTTCCAAATTTTCTTTACTGACCGGAAGGTTCAAAATGCATATGATGTAAGAACTAGTAACAGAAGGTATTACAGGAAATTGTTTGACAATTTGATGAAGTTGAGAGTTTTTGTTCCTCCATCTCAGTTTGAAACATGTTTTCTATCGGCTGCGCATACAGAAGAAGACATAGATCTGACAATTGAAGCATTTGTCAATGCCCTTACAGAGGTGACATAGCATTGACCATGAAATATGTAGCAGCCTCTCGTGGCAGCAAATTAGCGCTCAGACAGACGGGACTCGTAATAGAAGAACTAACAGGACTCCGTCCAACCGATCAATTTGAGATTGTCTCGATCAAGACAAAGGGTGATGTTGATCCCCGTCCTCTGTTCTCAATGGACAGGAAAGGATTATTCGAGAAAGAGGTAAATGACTCAGTTTTGAATAGGCATGCTGATTTTGGTGTGCACAGTCTTAAAGATATTCCCACGGACCTTCATCCCGATCTGTTCATTGCTGCGGTACCAAAAAGGGCTAAACCAAATGACGTAGTGGTAAGTAAAAAAAAAGTAAAGTTGGCTACATTGACTAAAGGATCAAAGGTTGGCACCAGTAGCCTGCGAAGGGCGATCCAAATCTTGCAGAGGAATCCAAGTCTCAATGTAGTTCCTATTCGTGGTAACGTGGAGACTAGAATCAATAAATCGCTCAATGGTATTTTTGATGCTGTTGTTTTGGCCGAAGCTGGTCTAATTCGACTTGGAATGCAAGATGTCATAGTGGAAAGACTCGATGTGAGGAATTTCTTGCCTGCTCCCGGGCAAGGCGCGATGGCCATAATCTGTAGGAGAGATAATCTAAAAATGGTGACCCTACTTCAAAAAATTGAACATCAACCGTCTCGCAGATGCGTCGAAGCGGAACGAGCTTTGATGAGGGGAATCAATGCTGGGTGCAGATTTCCTGTTGGTGCACTAGCAGAACACAGTAGCCAAGCTAAAACAATTCAGTTAAGCGTAAAAGCGATGTCGACAGACAGGAAAAAATCTATTAAGATGAAACTCACAGGAAAGGCTTCCAACCCAACGCAATTAGGGTACGAGGCTTCAAGATGGCTAATTCAAAATGGCATAGAAGATATTGCGAGTGGTTGGAGAGACGCACTAAATTCATGGAACATAATCTGATACCGCGTGGAAAGGTGTATATTTGCGGGGCTGGACCCGGAGAACCAGAACTGTTGACAGTAAAGGCCAAGAGGTTACTTAAGACCTGTGATGTTGTTCTATATGATAGGTTGATAACAAAAGAGATTCTTGAATTGGTACCTGATAGATCTCGCAAAATTTACGTGGGTCGAAAATCTGGAGATCCGACTGTGAATCAGAAAGAGACAAATCACCTTATGCTGTATTTCGCAAGAGCTGGTAAGAAAATATTGAGATTGAAGGGTGGCGATCCATTCATTTTCGGTAGGGGCGGTGAAGAGGTTGAATTTTTATCTTCTTATGGAATAGAATATGAAGTAGTACCTGGTATCTCGTCATTTTCTGCTGCTGCAGTTTATGCTAGAATACCCTTAACCCATAGAAAACTTTCTTCTTCTTTTGCTTTAGCGACGGGGCATGAAGATTTCGACAAAGATGGCGGCACTGTTAATTGGAAAAAACTAGCAAAAAGTGTTGATACCATAGTTGTCCTGATGGGAATTGAGCATATAGAGAAAATAAGCAACGAATTGATTTCTGGCGGTTTGGAACGAAATACAAACGTTGGTATAATTGAAAACGCAACCACTAGTAAACAGAGAGTCATTTTTGGAAAATTAGGTAACATTGCATCGAAAGTTAAGGAATATTCTGTTCAACCTCCATCAATAATCATAATCGGAAAAGTTGTAAATGTACTTAGAAATAAGGATTGAATTTTAAGGTATGTAATTTGATCAAAAATTTGAATTTTCTATTGACTTGTATGGTAACTGTTTCCATTAATTAACATGCTAGATAATTTTTATTTGGGGAAGATAATTCGTTGATTGTTGCAAGCATGTTAAAGAATAAAACTTTTGCAATCACTAGAGATATTGATCATAATGGCGAGTTTATTCGGTTGGTAAAGCAATTCGGAGGAAATCCATTTTCACTGCCTACGATTAAGATAATCCCACGCAATGAACAGTGTATATTCCAATTCCTAAGAAAAATTAGGAAGACAGAATTTGATTATATTGTTTTCATGAGTCCAAATGCGGTTGACATATTGCTATCCTTGGCTGAGAAAACAAATGAGAGAGAAAGTGTATTGAAGGAATTGAAAAAAAAGAAGATAATCTCATTAGGGCCAGCTGTTATGAATCATTTAAGGATCAATGGCATTAGCACTAATATCATGCCTGAAAGATACTCTTCAGAGGGACTATTGAGCCACATCAAGAAAATGGAACTGAAGAAAGGAACGCAAATTCTAATACCAAGAAGCTCTGCGTCTTCATCGCTTATGAATGAATCTCTTTCTCTACTCGGACTTGAAGTAGATGAATTCTATCTTTACAGTCCAGAAATTAATAGTAGTAGCAATGTATGGAGCGAGTTTGCTCATCTCCTTAAGAAGGGTAAAATACATTCACTAATATTTACTAGTCCATCTTCTGTTAATGCATTTTGCCACATCATGCAAGACACTCTGCCCGAATTTATGTATTATTGCGAGAGAATTCATGCGTTAGTGAGTATGGGTCCTCTCACTACTAACGAGCTTAGGGCAAGAGGTTTTTCTTCTCATCAAGCAAAGGAACACACAATTGAGGGAGCCTTCAAAGTAGCTATGCGGATAGTGGGGAGGCTTAATGAAACAGAATAGTTTATTGTACTGAAATAAGGAGAAACATGTTACCATCCAATATCTGTTCAAATATCTTATTTAGTGATTTTTCTATTTACGCGCATTTTGTGAAATTCAAAGACTAATTAAGTAGTCAGTTGGTAATAATAATAAACAGGATTGGGTAGTAATAGTGCGGATTCTTCATTGCTAGATCTTAATGTTCTAGAGGACATAGGCCCGGCGACTAGAATTTGTCTGCAAAAAGCTGGATTCAGATCGATAAAGGATTTGGTTATTAGAGGAGCCACAGATATTGCTAGTGCTACCGGAATTAGTATTGAAAAATGTGCTACCATGTGCAATAATGCAAGAATGATATTAGAAGATCTTGGAATTTATGATAAACCATTTGTTCCGGCTACTGTTATCTATGAGAGGAGAAAGTCAGAAAGTCGTATTTCTTCGGGATCAAAAAATCTGGATAATTTGTTAGGGGGAGGAATTGAAACTAGATCAATTACAGAACTTTACGGTGAATTTGGAAGTGGTAAGACGCAGATATGTCATACTCTTTGTGTGACAGTCCAGAAAAATGCGCAGTTATCCGGACTTACGGGAAATGCTCTTTATATAGACACAGAAAATACTTTTAGACCAGAGAGGATTGTATCAATTGCCAATGCAAGAAACCTGAATCCCGAACCTATACTAGAAAACATTATCGTTGCAAAAGCATATAATAGTTCTCATCAAGAAGTCATTATTGAAGAAGCTGCAAATGTAATTCAGCTTCATGGGATCCGCCTACTTGTAGTTGACTCCGCTGTTTCACACTATAGAGCTGAATTCTTGGGAAGGGCGTTACTTTCAGAAAGACAACAGAAGATGAACCGGTTTCTACACATCTTGCTAAGAATAGCAGAAACCTGCTCTGTCGCAGTTGTAATTACCAATCAAATCCAATCTTCGCCAGATTCATTATTTGGCGATCCTTTTAGACCTACCGGTGGCAATATAATGGGACATACAACCACTTATCGAATTTATTTAAAAAAGGCAGGAAAAAACAGAATAGCGAGAATGGCTGATAGTCCATATCATGCTGAAAGAGAAATCTTATTCACATTAAACGAAGAAGGTATAGGGGATCCGTTACAGTAATGCTTGAATACTGATTAACAATCTCAAAACTATGATATTTCCGGATTCACTGATAAAATATAACGCGCATCCGTTCAATTTTTGCCTCAAACAAGAAGTTTCATTCTAATTGAGGAGAAGCTTTTTCTATTTACTCTCAAATCGGATGATCACAAAAACATAATTGGATTATACCAATAGTAATAGTGGCACTTAGATAATATTAAATTAAGGAAGACATAGCCAATAAGACATGCCCAGGTCACACGGACCAAGAAGGAAATCAAGACAATTATTGAAGAAAAATAAAACATCGAAGGGTGTCACATTCTTATTAAGGAATTACAAAATTGGCGATAAGGTTGTAATTGATGTGGATCCTAGGGAGCACAATACTCTCCCACATAGACGCTATCAAGGTCGCGTAGGGGTTATACAAGAAATTGGAAGAAGGACCGTAAAAGTCGGGATAGCAATATCACAGAAACAAAAAATTTTGCAGACAAAGTATAATCATGTGAAACCGTTTCATTCAATACATGGAGAAAAGAATGACAGTTGACTGAAATAAATAAGAAAGAAATGATTACTTTATCTGAAGTTAAAGAGATCCTCGAAAAGAGGAATGCCGAAGAAATGGACCAGATTCAGCGCTGGACGCTTGACTATGTAACAAAATTCTCAAAATCAAAGCCTGAAGTTGCCAAGAAGTTGATAAGCGATTTGGTTAAAGAATGTGATTTTACTGAAGAAGAAGCCGTAGAGCTGGCTAATATTATGCCAAAATCACTCGAGGAACTTAGAACATTTACATTCGGATGGAAGAAATTAATTCTTACATCCACTCTAGAGAAAGCATTATCGAAGCTTTCTACAGACGGATGAAAGTTAAATACAGAGCTATATTATAATGCAATCGTAATTGGGATCTCTTCCTCATAGTATAGAAAATGATAGGCTGGACATTAACAATCCAAGTAATGCCGGACACAGAAGATATGAGGAATATGCATATGTATTAGACTACAATCTTCGAAGCAAATCAATTACAGTTAGGGGACGCGAAGGTCTTATTTTGCAGGCGATCGGTGAAGGGCGACTTACACTATTGGAGCTGCTAGGGGTCCAAAATGCCAGTTTTGAGATTGGCGAACGTGTATTCATCGGACGTGAGGGACGTAATAAAATTCTAAGTGTTTTGGGCAAATTAGAATATGGGGCAATATCTGCTTCTGCAAAAAACGATCTACCCAACATAGTTGATAAGATAGTCTTATCAAGTGAACAGAGATTCGTATCGTATATCAATAATTCACCGCCAGTTACTCCTCGGATACATTCTCTTGAGCTAATTCCTGGTATTGGAAAGACCTACATGAGGAGTATTATAAAGGAAAGGGAGAGGAAAAAATTTGATTCATTTTCTGAAGTCCAGGCTAGAATTGGCATCAAGGATATCCACAAACTAATCTCAAAGAGGATAGTAGAAGAAATATCTGGCGAAGTTAGGATGAACTTGTTTGTCGGGAAATGAATATAAGACTTCTCGGAAAAGAAGGATTGAATTTGGTCAGCATCATCTTGTAGATGCAAGAATAGTGTTATTGTTGGTCCAATGCCTGGCACCTAGGTCGAGTGAGATTATTTTGGAGATAGGTAGTGGGAAGGGAAATATCACAAGACTTATCTCGCAATGTTCTCGGTATATATATTCGTATGAAGTGGACCCAGACCTTTATGAATCGGCGCGTATTAATTGTCTCGATAGACCCAACGTTCAGCTGTACAATTTAGACGCTTTGAAAATCAAGCCACCAAGATTCGATGCATTCATTTCAAACATTCCTTATTCAAGAAGCAGAGAAATAATCACTTGGCTGTGTTGTCAAAACTTTCAGCGAGGTGTAATTATGGTACAAGATGAATTCTCATCTAAAATGCTTTCTCAACCTGGCGAAAAAAACTATACTGCTATTTCTGTAATTTCTCAATACTGCTTGGCCCTCGAAATAGTGGCCAGGGTTCCTCCTGAAGCGTTTTCTCCTCCACCACGGGTTACTTCTGCTTTACTTCGCTTGATTCGTAAACGTAATACTATTGATCTGACAGAAATTAAAAAAATCCATTTACTCTTTTCAAGGGGAAAAAGTTATTCTTTACATGCATGGCATCGGAGAAATAATAATTTGGAAACACGGAAAATTAGAAACCTATTGCCGGAGGAAGTTGTAGATGTCGTGAGAAAGATATGAAGACGAGAAACTGCAAACCTAGAGTCAACATTCATCATTTCGTCTTCTCACATTGTCTGCAAAGTTGTTTAACCTGCCCGACCCGCAGAAGTACTTTCAATCAATTTCATGAAATATTCTGATACTTTGTACATACCAGCAGAAGATAGCTATCTTTTGGCAGAAACCGCTAAAAAATACTATGGTAAAAACGCTCTGGAGGTAGGAATAGGATCTGGAATAGTAACACAAAGTTTATGCGGGAATTTTGATCTAGTGGTTGGAACTGATCTGCACCTGAGGTCAATCAAATATGCCAAATACTTTGTTCCTCGGAATACACTTATGATTTGTTGCAATATGAGTGACCCATTAAGATGTAGGTTTGATCTTATTGTATGTAATCCTCCTTACCTCTCAAATTATTCTGCAGATTTCGGATGCGATATTGCAACGGATGGAGGACCAACAGCAATTGAATGGTCAATTTATTTTTTGAAGAAGTCTGTTTCTATTTTGGAAAATGCAGGACACATCTTGATCCTGTTCTCCTCGTTATACGATATATCAAAACTTGATATTTTTCTTCGATTATTACAATTGAAGAGGAAAATGATAAGTCAAAGAAAAATTTTCTACGAAGTGTTACAGGTATTCGAATTATCAAAAGAATGAACTAACACGGATGAAATTCGAAGTTGAAGAATAATTTAGTAAAGTATTACTTGCACTATAAGTGAATTATTTCTTCAATAATGTCCTTGCTTTCTTAGCAATTTGAGATGCAGTCTTGCTAAGAGTAGCCGTCCCTCCTAGGTCGTAGGTAACAAATTTTCCCTCATTTATTACATGTTCTGTAGCCGAAAATAGTGCATTAGAAATGTCAATTTCTCCCAAGTACTTTACCATCAAAGCGGCAGATAATATGGTAGCTACAGGATTAACCTTATCCAAGCCCGCATATTTTGGAGAACTCCCATGTGCTGGTTCGAACATTGCGTAATTATCACCGTAGTTTCCAGAATATACATTACCGATTGATCCCAAATGTCCTGAAGCACATTCGGAGATAATATCCATGAAAAGGTTTGTACTGAGTAGTACACTATTGTTAAACCTCTCGGGATTCTTAACCAGCTGTTGGGTCATGTTGTCAACATAATACTCTTCCACCATTACCTCTGGAAATTTTTGCTTAATTTTTTCTACAGCCTGCCAAAAAATTCCGTCGGTTTCCTTCAAGATGTTTCTTTTTGTAATGACATTAATCTTATTGAATCTCATTTCTTCAGCTAATTTAAACCCATGAATTACGACCCTCTCACATGATTTTCTCGTTATCTTTCTAATAGCAATAGCAGAGTCTTCACTAGTTCTAAATTCAATACCAGAGTATAATCCTTCAGTGGCTTCGCGAACGCAAACAAAATCTAAATGACGTGGTGACCTCTTGTATGTCCTTATGGGCCTTACATTTGCAAAGAGTTCAAATCGTTGTCTAATACTTACCGCAACACTTCTTGGAGCAGATGGTGTAGGAACAGTTGTCGTAGGGCCTTTGAAACAAGCATCTGATCCTTCCAAAAGTTTCCAAACTTCTTCAGAGATGTAAGAACTTCCGCCAAACTTCTTCCACCACTCTGAACCGGCTTCGCAAACTGATAATTGTATCTGAGAATTACATTCCGTAAGTACCATTATCATTGCATCCACAAGCTCTGGACCGGTTCCATCACCCTTTATCACGGCTGCAGTCTTAGTCAATCCAATTTAGAATCAAGATTTATAATTTATATCTATCTTGAATGAATACTGATCTTGGCCAAAAATGTATCAGTAAAGGGAGGGGATTGGGTGAGGTTTGTAATGGGAGTGTACCCTGTCGAAGAAAAGTAGGAATAATTGACATTGTACTCGCTTAGCGTAAGATTTTCAAAGATGGGAGTGCCTGTAGAGTTATCGACGACCGTGATTGTCTTGTTATCTGGCGAGTATATTTTCATGAAATCATCCATTGTAAGTCTAATTGGCCTTACAAACTGAATATGTATCATATCTCCCATCTCATCAGTATGCATTACATGTAAACACTCCTTACCTTGCTTCTCCTGTAAGCCAACATTCCCTGGCAGGAGTTTCCTTTTTCCATCGACATCGATCTCAATCCTTGAATGGACATTAAAAGTATCAACATCATGAGCCTTCAGACATACATTGATTGGCGATGGTGCTGGTAGAAAATGCATGATGGCAAAACCTCCAAGCGTTGCAACTCCCACAATTATTGGAGGTATCATAATATGGGTCCTTGTCATCTTTCGGCGTGGTTTATCTTCCTTCACTTTTCGTTTTGGCGTAATGAGTTCACCATTGGATGGAATCCGGTGATAAGATTCAGCTATTGCATTAATATACCATTTGAATGAGAATTTGATTAATTGACATTCTTGGTGCAAATATCACATGTATCCCATATTGGGAGTCATTATGACCACCAACCTGGCCTTAATAAGTACCTCAAAGAGG
>JBIOZE010000059.1:0-4272 GCA_044870745.1 Nitrososphaeraceae archaeon
GATCAGTGGGCACTAGAAAATATATAACTGAATCACATATGTTAGAGAACGAATGGAGTTGTTTATTCTCCGACATGGTGAAGCTGGCAAGAGATTGTCATCAGCGACTGGCGATAAGTCTCGCCCATTAACATCTACAGGCAAGACAGAGGTTTTAGAGGAAGCTAGGGCTTTGAAGCGAATCGGAATAAAATTTAACGTTATTGTCACAAGCCCACTAAAGAGAGCATACGAGACTGCAAATATTGTCGCCAATGTATACAAAAAAAAGAATATTCTCAAAATATGGAATGAGTTGGCACCCGAAGGGTCTGTAACAGATGTATACCAGAAAATATCTCAATTTGGGCCTGAAACTTCAATATTGATGGTAGGTCATGAACCGCAGCTCACTGAAATTACGAAAGGTATTATTAACAAGGACAAGACAGCTTCATGCAATATTGTGCTGAAAAAAGCAGGATTAGTAAGAATAAATATATCGAAGAGCAATCCATCCCCCAAGGGAGAACTACGATGGTTATTAACGCCGAGAATTTTTAAGGCGATCGTAAAAAGCAGCCCATAATAACATATTCTAACTTACACATTCATGCAATTGACTTGTCCTCTGCAATAATCATCTCTTTTGGACGCCATACTTTTAACAATCTACCCTTGGTATTATTATTCAGATCTAACCATCGCTCAAGAATTAGACTTACATGAGCAAGAGCACAAGTTGGCATTATGACTTCTGTTCCTGTTAGAATATCAAGTAGCTGTTCCACATTAGGATTATGGCCAACTAATAATATCTTATTGTGCCGATCAAGCTGATTTCGTACTATTTTGAGATATGTCTGTGGTCCTCCCCCATACAGTGACGATTCGATAGCAATGTCTCCTTGGTAACCTGATGCCTTAGCAACTTTTTTGGCAGTAGCTTGGGCTCTTATAGCAGATGAGGTTATTATTACATCTGGAACCAGTCCTTCCTTTGCTAATTTATTACCTATAAGTGGTGCATCGCGTTTGCCTCTGCTATTCAGCGGCCGATCGTGATCTGTCAGATCTGGAAATTTCCAACTTGACTTTGCATGACGAAGTATCAACAAAGTTTTCATATTGAATTAAAGTAATGAATGGAAATTTATTTGCAACTAAAAGCTAGTCTCACGGCAGAAAATAAAATAGACGTCTTGTTTTTATATCATACCAATTTCAGTATATCTAGTTTTGGCCTTTGGCATTATACCGACTAATGGATTGAGAAATCATTTCTAATGCACAAGTTCTATTTTTCCACCCAATTATTTTCACAAACTTGCCTTTCTCCAATTCTTTGTGATGCATAAAAAAATGTTCAATTAGGTTTCTTAAATTAGGATTAACATCTTGGATATCTTTCAAATCAGACAAAGTTTGGTCTACATGTGACGATGGCACAGCAATGATTTTAGAATCCTCCCCTTTCTCATCCTCAGTGATTAATACACCAATTGGACGAGTATTAACGACTGCAGTAGGTAGAATGGAGATTTCACCCAAAATAAGTACGTCTTCGGCATCTCCATCCCCAGCGAGAGACTGTGGAATGAATCCATAGTTTCCAGGATAGAACATTGATGTGGATAACTTTCTATCAACAATAAGAATCCTGATTTCTCTATCGATTTCATATTTAATATTACTGCCCTTAGGAATTTCAACAACTACATTGATATCATTAGGTGGATTATTTCCAACTTTCACATGATCAAAATTTATCAATTTACCTACACCTCTTTGTCATTCATATCAATGTGAAACACCAGTCAGTCTTATAAGTTAGGTAGCAAGTGTGAGAGTTTCATGGACCAAACGATCCATTAACCAAATAGATCTCAATAGTTCATGTCGGTAATCAATATCAAGCGAGTTGACAATTAGTCTAATCATGAAAAGTCAATTAGGAATGAAATCATCGGGGAGAAAAGAGGAAAATGTCGATTTATTTTGATGCTGTTCATGCACTTAGACAGCTTACAAGGTCGAATGACAAAGGACAAAAGCTAGGAAAAATTAGTAATTCATTGCACACAATCCAGACGACATGGAAAGGACTTGATTACTTTTCTGTAGAGGTCACAGATGTTACTGGGACACAATATCTAATAGAGGCATATGGAAACGAGGCAATCGATTTGTATTTAGAAACGTTCAATAGCAAATCAAATTAGAAGTGAAAACAAATGATTTCAATGGAGCTAATTGGATGGGTGGCATTAGGATTTTTTACTACTTATCTAGTGTTAGAACTGGGGACTAGAATTCTGGCAGCAAGAATATCAAATAGATTATTTTTGAGAAGATAGTAAAAATTGAAGAACCAATGAGTGTTGCATGATTATTTTACCATACAAAGAAACTTGCCTACCATATATTAAAACTGAATTATTCCGATACCAGTTAAACTTCTTTTGATTATTACAACAACTCAACAAGCTGATCGTATGATCTTAGAAATTCCATTCCCTTTGTAGTGGTTTTGAATATACTATCTTTAGTATCGAATTTCAATAAATCGATATCGCATAGGAATATTATGTATCTTATTAATGAGTAATTTTCCCTTATTATTTTACTTCTCTTTGCTCCACCATTTGCAGTGTGCAAGATTGACGCCAATATATCTATTTTACATCTGTTCTTGATACTCTGTTGCTGATTTGGCATATATTTCACTTAAACAAGCCTCTCATTGCGATGGCGACTTAAGATCTCAGAATTGCCCATAAGGAAATGCTAATGATGGGTGGCTGACAAATAATTTTGGCTTAATCGTTATTAGAGTTCTATTAACCATGGAAAGTATTCGACATTCACATTGAAAAG
Source organism: Nitrososphaeraceae archaeon (assembly GCA_044870745.1). Taxonomy (GTDB): domain Archaea; phylum Thermoproteota; class Nitrososphaeria; order Nitrososphaerales; family Nitrososphaeraceae; genus TA-21. Next base: position 2,857 of record JBIOZE010000059.1, read on the forward strand.
ATCTATCTAAATGATTTATGATGTCTATATGAGCCATTTAGGATCGATTTCTATATCCATTCCATTTGTAAAGTTGCTTCCAGATCTACAGTCGAGCCTAACTAAAGTGAAAGTGAAAATAATTCAGCGAGAATTACTCATGGAGATTATGGATAAGAAGGAACGTCCGCTTCAAAATAAAGGCATTGGTTTTGAATGTAAGAAATGATTGGTTGTTAACAATGGTTCTATAGATAACAACCAACCAGTCTGAAGATTAAGGGTTTGGGGTAAAGTCTGCAATTTATTTATAACTTTTGAGGACTAAAGGAGTTACCAATGGGATTCGCTTGCTACTATATAGCACCATGGTGGAAAATTAATCATGATTTTCGATGGCTCAAAATAGCCGTACTGACTAAACTATAGTTTGGTTTTACTTTGCCATCATAATGAGGGTAGTTAGCAAGATTCAGTACCTACGAGTAAATACGATCTTGAAGTAGGGCTTGATTTTTTATTTAACGTTATTAGCTACAATCAGTTCTTCATTCATTTGACTGTAAATCTGTAACAGTCGTATACCTTTATCGGTAGTCCTATATTTTTGCAATCCTTCTTCATACTCTATCAATCCCTTTTCAGCTAGCATTGAAAGATATTCCCTCAACTGTGCAAAGGACAAGAATGCCTTGTACATAATTTTTGTCTTCGTAGCTCCTCCGTTAGCGGCCTCTAGGATCAGCCCAATAATATCTGACCTGCTTCTGTATTTCATTTGAATCATTACAGTTTTAGTTACTCAATATATATGGGTGATCCTTATTTCTTCATAGATACATGTCACTTATTATCTAACAAAGTAACTACCAATTACTCAGAAAGGAACTATAATTTGAACAGATCATTTCGAGCGTGAAGCGAAATAATACTGGCTCTCATGGTTAGACTAGTATAATTGAGTTGATAAATTTGAGTCATGTATTCAAAATGGTGATATGGCATCCGACTTACGGACAAGGTTAAGACCTTACCCGATAATGCTGTCTACAGATACTAAAGAATCTGCTGCCGGAGATAATTTCAAGAATTGTAAGAATTAGCTCGTCTATTATGTAAGGAAAAATTACTTATCGGAATAAAAAATTTAATTGGAATAGAATCAACTAAGATGTCATATCGTATTTGAATTATTTACATATTAAATTTCAAAATGATTGAAGGGATTATATTATTGCCAAAGTCTCTATTAAGAACATGAAAGTGGAGTTAGAGATGTACACGGAAGAGGATGATGAATCGAAGGTTATGGATAAAGTTTCAATACTAACAAAACATGCAACGGAACTAGGTTTTAGAATTAATGAGGTAGAGCTCAAATCAGGTAGACGTGAAAAAGAGGAAGAGGAAGAAGAAGAGCGCGAAGAGAAAGAATCC
>JBIOZE010000060.1:0-59278 GCA_044870745.1 Nitrososphaeraceae archaeon
GGATTCTTTAACTTAGCCAGGAATCACAATCTCTTCATTAGTAAAGTCACCTAGGTGCCAACCCGTTGCAATGAGCAAATTCACGTAAGTATTGAATCAATCCATTTACATCTTAACTCGTAAGCAAAAAAATTTCAAAATAGTTGATTCTCTTATGAACTAGACAAGAAAGCTTGCAAACCCTCAGAAAGTTCTACCCTTGAGCAGAATTTTAGAATATTGGTAGCTTCTCTAATATCAGCATAACTCACAAGTATATCACCATCTACTTTTTCTTTGTAAATTGGGACGAGCTTGGGCTTGCCCATCAATATTGACATAACTCTTGCCAAGTCAGAAATCTTAGTTGGAACTCCTGTTCCTATGTTAAAGGTGCCCTTGGCAAGTCCGCTTGGAGGGTGCGATGCAATTATTAAAGAATTTACGACATCATCGACCGCAACAAAATCTCTCTGCTGGTTGCCGTCGCCGAATATAATAGGTGCCAAATTTTCTACTAGCCGATCTCTAAATTTGGTAATGACACCGGCGTATTCAACGCTTTGTCCTACACCGTAAACATTGAAAAATCTGAGTGTAATTATGCTCTCAAAAAGACTAAGATCACCGTAGGCATTAACAATCTCTTCTGCAGCTAACTTGCTTGCCCCATATGGAGAAATTGGATGTACGCTAACTTGTTCGCGAATTGGCACATCATTTACGTGTCCATAAACTGCTGCGGAGGAGGCAAATACAAACTGCTTGATGGAATTCTCAATACATCTCTCCAAAATATTAAGAGTCCCTGTAACATTTATGTCGAAGGTTCTAAAGGGATTACTCATCGATTCAGGAACACTAATTAGAGCTGCCAGATGAATACATGAATCAGCTTTACAATCTCTCATTATTTCTGCGAGCTTCTCTTTGTTCCTTATGTCTTCCTGGTATAGTGTTATGTGTTTTCTTGAAAAGTTTTCTGCATTTGATCTTGACCTCTCATTAGTAAGATTATCGATAACAAATACATCCGAATTTAACGAGAGCTTATTGACCAGGTGTGTCCCGATGAATCCGGCTCCACCAGTTACTAAGATACGTCGCAAAGCTTTACATTTAGTATTACACTAGTTGATATATGAAAGATACGCACGATTATCCGATAATTAAATATAGTTCAGTTTCAGATATCATTCATACATTGGTTCATAACATCCCCTATATTTTGATCTGATGGGCATACGGTTACTTCGTTTGGTCCGAGAAAGTTTAAAATCAATTAAGAAATACTTCGGAGAATCTTAATCCAAGTAATCAAATTCTAACATCCTTTCAGTAGATACTTTGTGGGTAAGGTTTTTGAAAACAGCTATTCCTTTGCTTTATCATAGCAATCATTCATTATTCAACAATGTCGTAGCAAATGTGAAACGCTCAAACGTTGGATGAGGTTACCATTGTTTCATCCAATTTCGGGATACTAGATTCTACTGGGATTGCTTTTCATGAGGGGGGAACAATTTCTCTCATCGATAATTTCTTGAAATCGTATGTTACCCCGTTAGACTTGAATATGATCATGGGCGATCCCCAGGTGATCTTAGCGCCATCACTATCTGCATTACAATGAGTCATATCATCTCCCCAATTTCCAGAGTCTGTTAATTCCTGAACCTTTTCCCACTGGTTATTATTGTTTTTGTCAACGTAGGACTCTAATTTCACATTCCCATTTGGAAGCTTGTATACAACTCCCTTAAATCCTACCCATTTGTCCATGATTGAACCTATACTATTCTTGGATGGAGGCAAATTATCGTAGTTTACGTGCCACTGCTCTTTCTTGTACTGGAATGTGCCTTCAAACCTTATATTATTATGATAAGAAGAGCCCCCGCAGCCATCAGCTACAGCTTCGTTGTGCCTAACACTCCTTGTTACAAACGAAATTCCATCACCTGATTGGGTAGAAGTGACCCTAAAGTATCCTGTCATTTCAGTATTTTTCCAGTCTGTCGGTTGATACCAATGGCCTATTTGCGCAAGTTCGGAGTAATCGTAGGTTGGCAAATTTCCTCTTGAGCTGTCAGATAAGAGTCCAGCACTCTTTGTAAATGCTAACATTCTAGTAGTACCTGGGTCTAGATGCCAACTACCATCAGCATTCCTCGAGATATCTGCCCCGTTGGGATCGAATTGACCGTCATCAGGATTATCAGGATTGAAGAACCAAGTTTCCCCTCCCGGAGCGGTCTTATAAATTTGCTTTATTCCATCTGTTCCAGGGCCCGGAGGAGGGGGAGGTGGAATGGGCGCAGCTGCTGTTTTGAATGACCACTGCTTTGGCGCTGCAAGTGCGTTACCAGCTATATCTTTTACTGCCGTTCGTATAATAGCAGTATATGATACTGAGGAAGTTAGTGTTGAGGTGGGATCAAATGTTGCAGTCTTTTTGTCAGAACTAAGCGTTACTGTACCAGGTATACTGACTGTCCCAGATTGAAGGTTAAACGTTGTAGTGCTCACACTCGATGGCTGTAAGGGTTCACTAAATGTAGCAGATACAGGTGAAGTAACGGGAACGCCTGTGGCACTATTGGCTGGACTGGTACTTGTAACTGTTGGAGGAGAAGTGTCTCCTGGTGGCGGAGGCGGTGGAGGTGGTTGTTGAAGCGCACTACCAACAACATCTATTTCAGTTATGCTTATCCAGTCGTTCTGGGTGTTTCCTGTAACAGTTATCTTTAGGTACCTTGCTTGCGTATTACTGATATCCACCTTTTCAAAAGCACTACTGGTACCTGTGCTCTGTTTTGAAGCAACCGTACTGAATGTGGTGCCGTCAGTAGAGGTGGCGACATCAAAAGAATTGATCCTTTCATTCCCCCTGTACCATGCAATATTTAATGAACATATGTTCCTTTTTTCTCCCAGATCAAGGGTTATCCAAGATCCGAAGCCTTGATTAGACCATCTAGTATTTGGATCGTTATCAATAGCGCCTATTGGCGGATTCCCTGCTTGACTTCCGCTCGACGTGACCGACTTGACAGGAAGGTTAGAGTCGCACTTGTCAGTACTTGGTGGAGTATTAGAGTTGCTCTTGCTCCCAATAGCTATTTCTACAATGCTGGCGAAGTTGTTTTCAGTATTCGCTGTCACCGTAATTCTCAAGTATCTCGCGTCAACATCTTTCAGGACATAAGATTCAACGCCATTTGTCCTTCCACTGCTCTTTAGTTTGGCAACATCCGTAAATTTCTTATTGTCTTTCGAAACAGCCACGGTAAAGCTATAAATTCTAGCATCTCCTTTGAACCACTGAACATCCAAATTACAGATAGTTTGAGTCTTTCCAAGGTCAAGTTTTATCCAAGAGTTTGCCTTTTCGTTTACCCATCGTGTTTTATCATTCTTGTCTATAGCGTTAGTAGGAATGAAGTTCTTTTGGGTGCCTGAAGCTGTAACCTTGGAAATCGTTGCTTCCGCGCAATTTTCTGACAAAGCTGCCGCAGTTATTTTATCTATTGATTTATTGTTGGCTTCGTTTGAATTTACCGTTATATCAGCAATACTAGCATAATCGTTCTGTGTGTTACCATTGATAGTAATCTTAACATATCTAGCACTTACATCTTGGAGATTATACCGTTCAAAAGATAATGTATGTCCGCTGCTTTTAGATTCAAATACTTTATGATATGATGATCCATCATTGGATGTTGAGATAACAAAATTATTCCAACGCTGATCTCCCTTATACCACCTTATATCTACACTGCATATACTCTTAACATGGCCAAGATCCATTGCGATCCATGCACCTTTCCCATAAGTCGACCAGAGTGTCTGTGGATTGTCATCCAAAACTGCCGAGGCTGGAAAATTTAGATCAGATCCTGATGCAGATATATTTGTGACCGCCGCATTCCCACATGATTCTTTGCTATCTGCAGATGAAGCTGAAAAACCTGATCCAAATATAGTAGAAGATATTAGAATAAATGTAATAGGGAACAGATAAAGGGCTTTAAAGGTGAAGTCTCTATATGTCAATCTGCTACAACTCCTGCCAAATGGCAAGAAATCTGCATAATGGTAAGTAGTCTTTACTGCGGGTAAAGGCATCATAAAATGTGATCATGAATACATAAAAAAACAAGATTCCAAACTACTTATGCAGAGTCATAATTTGTACTAGTCTAAGCTTCTAAGATTCTTGAAGATAAATCTCTACTTTATTTAATAATAATATGTAACCATAGGTCTCATTGACATTGATTATGATGAAAACTTCCATATGATTCAGTTATTACCTTTTTTGAACTCTCATCACAGTGCAATCTTGAGGAGATCGCTAGTGTAATCTTATTCGGTTGACGTACATTAAGAAGAATTTTCTATGTATCCTAAATACTACTTAATTGTTCGTATAGGACACTTACCAAAGTGCAATGTATATCAAATCTAAATTGCGTTCTCTATCTGTATTTTGCAATTTTCGTGAAATAATGACGATGATGATTATTATCTCAAGAAATTGACTACTTCAAGTAAGCCACTTTTGAAGTTGCTATGCACAATCGAAATAGTGTCATTATTTTATCATCCATATATGCTTACTTCATAGTAGACAAATATCACTAATAGGCTATCATCGTTTAGCACATTAAAGCTAATGCAACATTGGAACGAACGAATTGGTTCAACATCGAGTAAGTCCAATGTAAGATAAGGAGGAGCTTGTTATCGTATTTCATGTTACATTAATTTAGACAGCAATTATTATCTATGGATATGCACGGCAATCTACAAGTACTAACACTGTAGAAAATCTTGGGTTTTATTCTCAAGAATACAAAGTACAGTAAAAACGTGGCTACCGCATAAATCCGCGGAACCAGTGTATTAAATAAATGAATATTAAGATATGCAAGGTGGAGAAAAGTACAGCCATGATTGTTGCCATCTCTTTAACTTTAATCTTCCATACTACTAACAACTCAGCTTTTTCAAGTAATCCATTTACAGTAATAAATCCTTTCATTGCTTCGACTGATTTATGTGGCGACGGTAAGGATAATGATGGAAATGGATTTATTGATGATAATTGCGGCGACACATCACTCAAGATAACTCATGATATGTCTGGTGCTGTTTCTAACATTACATCACTATGTCATGAAGATTGCCATCCAGATGAGTGATGACGAGGAATAGAAAACTCATAATTTCGCGGTCTGTCGACAAATAAAGTACATATACCTCAGATCCTTAAATCCAATTTCAGATTTCGTATGCATCTTTCCAGAAGTCATATCGTTTAACTCTTCTGAAAAGAAGAATAAAAAAATGTACTGGATCTGCCATATTTCGCACCATCAAATTGAAATAGTAACACTCAATGCGAGTATGACTACAATGTATCAAATTAGTTTATAATATTATCCATTTCAAACTATGTGATGGAGAGCTTCGACGTTATTATTATTGGAAGCGGATCTGGACTAGATGTTGCTAATGCACTTGCACGTGAAGGTATGAAAGTTGCCATAATTGAAAGAAATAAGATGGGTGGGACTTGTCTTAATAGTGGCTGCATTCCATCCAAGTTACTTATACATAGTGCAGATATTCTCGAGATAATAAAGAACTCTCATCAATTTGGTATAAATGTAGAAAAATTTTCGATAGACTATGCTAAGATCGTAAGTCGTGTAAATAAGTTTGTAGACGAGAGTTCTAATATGATAAGGAATGAAATTGCCAAATTAGATTCTCCTAAACTCTTTTCTTCAGAATGTAATTTTGTCGGTTTTAAAACAATAGCGTTGAAAAACATGGAGCTACAAATAGGTGCAGAAAAAATACTAATTTCTGCTGGATCACGGCCTACAATACCTCTCATAGAAGGTTTACCTAATAGTGGATACATCACTAGCGATGAGGCCCTTAATCTAAAGATCCAACCTAAGATTCTTACTATACTTGGAGGCGGTTTCATTGCATGCGAACTCGCGCATTTTTTTGGTTCCCTGGGAACTGAAATTAACATTGTAAGCAATAAAGGCTCTTTGATACACAATGAGGATCGCGATATCTCTAACAAAATGACAGAACTTTTGATCCGAAAGTACAATGTATTTCTGAATTGCAATACGACTCATATTTCCGGAAAGAAGAATGGATTTGAATTGATAGCGAGAGATTCCAGAGGCGAGATTATTGAGATTTACTCTGATCAATTACTCGTGGCCGTAGGAAGGACACCAAATTCAGATTCTCTCAATTTAGAATTGACTAATGTAAAAACCAATGAAGAAGGTTATGTCCTCACGAACGAATACCTTGAAACCAATGTCAAAGGGATCTTCGCCCTTGGAGATATAGTTGGACGTTATGAATTTAAACATAGTGCAAACTTGGAGGCCAAATATGTTTATCACAATATTACGAACCACGATCAAATGGCACCCGTCGATTACGGAGCTATGCCACATGCTATATTCTCATCCCCTCAAGTCGCAGGTGTCGGATATACTGAGCAAGAATTAGAAACAAGACATATTGAATACATTAAAACGTATTACAAATACATCGATACTGCAATGGGCAAGGCTATCGGAGATCATGATGGATTTGTAAAATTTTTAGTAAACAAAAACGATAAGACCATACTTGGTTGTCATATATTAGGGACAGATGCATCAGTACTTATTCATGAGGTCATTCCAATTATGAAAACAAAATATCCGACTATAGATCTAATAAATAGAGCTGTTCATGTTCATCCGGCATTATCTGAAGTGATAGCCAGATCTGCCCATGAAATAATCTGAAATTCTCGCAAAATGAATTATACTTCAGACCAGTTCTGACAAGAAGTAAAGATCTTTGTCAGAGCATTACCTTGCAGGAAGCAAATTTGGCTTTTCAAACGATTTTATATGTCTTTTCTCACATTCGGTTCCTTCAGGGGGATTTAGCTCATTTGCAGAGACACATGCAAAAAACTGATCACCTTCCTGAATTTTTCCAATGTCAGTGTCCCTATCAAAAGTAAACATTACACTTAGGGTCTTGCCATTTGCAGCTTTTGCATCAATTACTTTCGATTGAAATTCTCCTCTGACCATTGCTAAAACCTTAATATTATGAACATCGGTCTTATCGGTAAGTGGTACCAAAACGTTAATTTTTACATCCTTTGCACCAGTATTTTGTCCTTGGGATGCAGTCTGAAATGAGTCTAAACTTGCAAGGTTTATCCCTTCTGGATTTTGAACATCTCCCTCGTTGCAGATATAAGATATCATGTTTCCTGTTTTTGCGTTAAGTATGTAACCACATACAAAATATTCATCGTGAAAACCAGCAGTCACAATATCATTCTTATTTTTGAAGTTAAAAGGAACTGAAACTATCCCTGAATTTGGCTCTGATATAACCCCAGTTTTTTTTGCCTTAGTTTCCCCATTGGCAGACGCTAGGAGCTTAAGTTTAATCGGTTCACTCAACCCTATGTTAGTTTTCGATTCAATTGTAAATTGTTTCGCAAATGCCTGCACTCCAGTAAAATACACTAATGATATGACAAGTATTAAAGAAACTCCCGACAGAGATACCAGTAAGCTAGGATAACGACTAGTTTTCATAATTGCCATCATGTCCATATCTCACTGAGGGCCCAAATGGATCCAGTGGTGTCAGGGTCTCAGAAGGCGAATCAGAATCTGGTTGACTCCTCTCGATATTTTCTCTTGATGACTCAGGCCCCGTTATGTGAATTTGATCAAAGTCATATCTTTCACTAGTCATTGTCGGTGATTGCTGGTTAGTGTCATCGCTGAGATGACTACTTCCAGTACTGTCTGCCTTCGGCTCTTGAGATACGTCTGGTTTAGTCTCCGTATCTGCTACATCCGTACTGGTACTACTGTCTGCCTTCGGCTCTTGAGATACGTCTGGTTTAGTCTCCGTATCTGCTACATCCGTACTGGTACTACTGTCTGCCTTCGGCTCTTGAGATACGTCTGAATTGGTATTGGTAACGACTTTTTCGGAAGTAGCAGACCCGTCCGGTAAGGCTTCTGACGCTGAATCAGGACAGGTCCCACTTTTTTCATACGTGCTATTTCCTTGGACCGTGCAATCAAAAATCTCAAAGTTAACGTTTTTAACATCTTGTTTTACCCTTCCATCGACGGTATTTAGAGGTAATAACGCCGTGTAATGAGCATTAATTAAGAGAATCCCAATAACCAAAAGTGCTAAAGCTAACCTGACTTCCTGTATCATGAAGTAAAATTAGGCGTCATTTCCATGTACTTATAAGATGCGAAGAATCTCAGCATAAGAAACTTACTTCATTTCTACCCTAATTTAATAATAAAAGAATTTTTCAAGGACTCGTAATATTGTTGATTTGCTATTGGAATTTTTATCTGGCGAAATGAGTAGAATGTTTAGGACATTCAGAGATGAATTTTGTCATGTTGGGTGCCATAGTTTGGATTTTTGTCTTGAGTACAATTTCCTCAATTGGATTCTGTCATGACAAACGGGGTTCACAATTTGAAGAATTGGTATAAAATTGATTAGTTCAAATGAACTTTGAAATTTCGACTCCAATTTGAGACTGGCGGATACTTACATTGTAGAACGAGAAAAATTTAACACATTACGAGACATAAGCTACGTAGTAATACTTTGCTCTCGTAATAGGGTGAAAAATTCAGGATTCTAAAAAGGGTAACCGGAAATCATTTCATATTGTATCTTCACAAACAATTCTCTTCCATCATATCTTTCAACTTCGTCCTTGGGGACCATATATTCTCGAGATATGATTTTTCCGTCTAATATAAGCAAATAATTATCATATTCAGCAACGACATAACCACATGCCCTCCCATCCTTCGCCTTAACGGGCGTCCTTTTTGATATAATTTCATTCCAGTTCATTAATTAAATTGCTAAAACTAATGATACTGTAAAGAGTATTAAAAGTTTGTGCATAAAATTCTGAATAATGTAATAAAAAAATATTCTCTACTTATATTATTGTGTTGAAAGTTAGAACAAGATCTGGAATACAAGACTCAACTTTCTCAAAATTGTGCTCGACCAAAAACTGCAACCAATTATGAGTAATACCCTAAATCAATTGATTGGCTCATTTAGGTGAACCCCATGAGTCGAATTCTAAAGAGTAAATAATAAATCATGCCCTCGGCCCTTTTCCGATGTTCAACAGGTGGGTCAGAAGCTTGACCCCAAGGGAACTCAGCAGTATATAGATATGACAGAATCTAAATACATATACCCAAAACCTCATGATCTATATAGAGATCCTTTATAGTAAATGGAGCCGTATAGCAAGACATGAATCTAGAGTACGGCCAGCTTACAGATTTGAAGAGTTTGAACATCGCAGATGGTTTGAAAGATCTGTTACTAGAGTATGGTTTTACCACGCAGAGAATTCTGAAAATCCAACCCGAGAATTTGGCAGCCATCTTAGGAATAGAAGATTATGTTGCCAAGATCATTCACAATGCCGCTAAACAAAAAGTCTTAGAACCTTAAACGTCGCAGGCATCAATGTGTTAATTTAGATTGAAACAAAATTTTTGAGTTAAAGCAAGTGCAGTATTGACTGTCTTCTGCTCAAATGTGTAGAACAGAAACTCAAATTTGGTCATTTCTAATTGGGTGCTTTAATTTCTCCATTATGGCTACTTGAAAATCATTTTCAAATCTTGTCTGTTAGCGCGAAGTTCAGCCCTTCACATTTATCCTTATTTCCGTCCATCTCAACACGCGCGCAACGTGGGTTTTTATATGTATTTTATCAGCGACAAAAATGAAAATTACATCTGGATTTCAAAATTATACGTTTTAACATGAAGCAAGAGCAAGCGAAGAAAGATTTGCAAAAGAACGTTGAATTCAAATACAATATACTCCATCGTTTGCTCTTGCAACTTAATATTGTATGACAATATTGATAAACCTAGCCCAAGACAAAACCCTATTTATGACATGGGTTGGTTAATTATCCAAATTCTGTCGGATATCATTAATAGATTAAATTTTTCTAAATATGGGCTTCCCAGTATTCATAAACTATAAAATCAGTATAGTAAATTTGATATCTCCATTTACTTTAGTTCCAATATTCAGGCCTTCTCGATAGTCACCGTTTTGGCTTGAGTATCAATAAGAAAGGAACTGAACAATATCGTGGATTGGATTGCTAAAGTTTTTGACCACTATGGAAAGCATAAGAGACAAAAGATATGAGAATTTAGAGACTGCATTTCTAAAATGTACCAAATCAATATCCACTGAACGGTCTCGAAATAAGGGCTCGAGTGACCAAGGTGAAAAAGTCCCTCAGATTACGGAGAAGTTTCCTGAAGAACACTAAACGCGCGTTACTGGAAAGGAAAGGCGGCCATCATCCTCATTTGTCATATTAATTATCCAGGGTACCAACTACAAGTATGCTTTATCAATAAGTGTAATTGTTCCAGAATTGTGTCTTTATTTATCAACATTCATTAAGAAACTCATATCGTAAGCCTAATAGAATATCAGGGTCCAAGTAGGCTCTAGCCTTATGAAGGGTAATTCATACGCAAAATAGATTTAAGACCATTATCATAATAGATTTACGTTGAATAAGACTGAATATCTTAACCTTATGGAGAGAATGTACCATGACGTTTTTGAAAATCTCAAAGTAGAAAAAATTCCTGACTACTTTTCACCAAATTACGAGCAAGCAACTGCAGGCGAAAACATGGATTATCAAGCTCTTGTCGCTCATATAAAAGCATTGAGGGATCATGTAGAATCTATTCAAATCTTACCATTTGAGGAAACTATACATGAAGGCAACAAGATGGTATTAAAATATTTGTCTAGGATTACGAAAAAGAACGGCCTGTTAAGCAAGTCTGCAGTAATTGCCATTTTTGAAATCCAAGACGATAAATTCGTACGTTGTTGGGAATTGACAAAGATAATCTTAGGTGAAAAACAAGATGAGCTTTTAGACACGATACGATAGTATTAATGTACATATCTCAACCGTCAAAAAGTCTCCCTAACAGCTGTTTCTCTTGAAATTATCAAAGGAAATTGTATCAGGATTATGAATCCCGTTATACAGGACACAGTAAGAGTCCCTAATGGAATGGACCAAGTAAGAATTGATTCCCTGCAAGAAACTAGCCGAATACATCATAATTGGTGCACTGATGACTGCCACACCATTTATTTAGGAAAAGTAATCCATAATGTCGTCGAGTCTCCAAGAGTACAAGACTTGAGAGGTTTATAACAAAAGTATGAAGCTTTCAATACATATTCCTTCTAGTTTCAGCAATCCTTTCTGTAAATCGCTTGAGTGATTAACGATTAAGAAAAAAGACGTACTTGGTCCAATATGTAAAAGTGATTATCCGAAGGCCTACGAGTGTCCCAAAAAAAGGATACGCGATTATTGCATACAAATTGATTAAATATGATTCCAATATGTTGCGTAGATTATAGACGGAAAGCAGATCCAATTCATAATTTAAATGGCTAGCGATTAAAATCCAAATAAATTTAGTCTTTAGAATTTATCATATGACAAAGTATTATTGAGTACTGCCATGCCTGCCCGGTGGATCAACGATGGCTACGAAATTTCTGAAGAAATGAATGCTGGCACATCAAATCACCTTAGAGTTGTAAGATTTCGTGAATGTGCATTAAGGCATACTGAATTGAGTTTACCCAATCATGCTACCAGTCAATGAATCTATAATTGATTCTCTAGAATTAAACGATAATACACACTAACTTCATCTTAACTAGTAACAACACTATTCAATTCACAAATTGAAAGACTATTGTCGGCTAAGAACCAGTTCATACAGGGCGGAACTTAACCCATAAATCTCATTCTATTGACCAATATTTGTGAAGCATCCCAAAGCTTTCTCCTTTATAATTTAGTTTCTTCAATTCTCTCCGGACAAATACCCATAATTATTTGATACTGTAGAAATACTTTCAATTGCGGCCTGAGTATCCAAAATTCATTTTCTGTGAAGTACAATATACTTGTCTTCTATCTCTAGTGATATCAATAATGTGTTTATAGTTGACTTGGCTCCGATGTACCAAGAACTATCACGCTGCTATGGTTACTTTCGGCTAGCCTCACCGATCGCCACCATAGCAGCCTTTACGGATTAACCAGACGGTTATATCAGATTTGCTGCTTGCCTAGCTGCTAGCGTGCCATCCAAATTGTTTTAATAATTTAGCATGTTAAAGAAAGGTACTCGAAAAGAGAGGGGTTGAGAAAAAATGTATAAAACTGGAGGATTTCATACTCACTGCTGGCATCTAGATCATATTGTAGGAACTCAGAACAAGATAACTATATGCTGCCAGTGTAGTGCCAAAAAGATAAGTGAAGTAGCAAAGAAGGAAAAAACAGATTACATTGAGCCATAGCCAAAATCAATCTTCTTAACCTATTCTGTCCTGTCCCTTAATCGCTCTAACAAGTTAATGTTGATTACGACCGATGGACAGGACCGAGAAGCAGCCTGGGTAGAATAAACCCTATCTCATCAACTTATTCGCACTATATACTTGGACTTTTTTACATTTCCAATTTTAATAATTTTCAATATATCTTATCCTGCATCCAAAACAGGGCCAGGACTTGCCCGTGACCCACTTCCTATCCATTTGTCTTGGTCTGTCATTTTAAATGAAAGTTTACAGCCGGCTTTAATCGATTAAATTATTGACGATTATCTTTCTACGCCGTAAATTGGCGTAACCCCAAAATAGTTTCTAGTTATTGACGGATCTAGTGTAATGATGATAACTTCTCTTTCGAACAATGTGAATGAACCGTTAACGAAATGTAATTTCTTATCTGGGGTTACCATATTAAATTCGCCTTCGAATGTAGAGATATGACTTTCGTTGTCATACGATATTTTGCTTGTGTTAAATTCTGATAGAACATACCTTTTCTTATCTAGTCCGTCTACTGAAATCGTAGTTAGCGAGACGGTGAAGCTTTTCAATGACTCCGGAATTATGCCATTAATGTCATAATCTATTTCCAAGGCCCATGTACCTGAAACCACCCAAGTTGCGGATCCGTCATTCGCAAATTGCAGACTCACTATACGCCCATTTACTCCTGTTGCAGGATCATCAATAGTTGTAGACGATATTATCTGAATAGTGTCAATTAGAACCAACACTGTCAGTACCATAAAAACAATAAATAGCATTTCGAATCGTTGATGCACAGATGATCTTGTAAGTTTATGATAAAGTATATTTTACAACATATTACTGCAAAATAATTCGGAATCCTTTACTAACAATGTGTCTAAATTTTCCTGGTCAGAAAATTCCAAGTTTATTACATCTCTTGTCGAAATTTTATATCATGCATAGCACACAAAGAAAAGAATTTTATAACATGCCATGTCAAGTTCAGGTTATATCTTTTGATAGACCCTAATGATGAATCACCCATCTTGGTAACGAATTGGATTGTCGAATCAAAATCATTTAGTCAAGAATATCAAGACTATGGTCGTGCGATCACTGATTTTAATAACATATCAAATAGTGGAAACCACGTTATCTTGTTTGAGATAAAAAGGAAACGCTCGGACGGTTCGATTGTAAAGAAAACTCCTCTGCTGAATTCTAAAAAGACAAAAGTGTCTTCATTCAAACATAGTGATGCGGCAATAAAATCCGGGAATCTTCAAAAAGCTAAAAGTAGATTCGAGAACTTGAAAATAAGAATTCTTATCCTCGTAATAGTACTGATTGTCTTTCTTGTCATGATCTATGTTTTTAATACCATTACTACTGGGCCTTCGGGCAGTAGTACTTCTCATCACTTTGTTTTAACTGAGGTGATCCCTCAGAATCTCTGGGTTCCTATTCTACGTTAAATTAATTGTATTTGTCAAGCATACTACTATATTGAATCCTACAATGTTTTTTCTGGTTATATTTTTGCAGCCGGATGAACTCCACTTCAAATGAAAATTAACCCTTCCAGTTGTAGAGTCGTGATCAAACAAATTTTTCTTGATCGAATTAGGTATGGATCTAATACCGAGATATGTAAACGAATCAATTCATCTTGAAAAATGAACGGGATTTGTTTATCATATGGTATTTTATCAATGCTTGATATCGACAGCGCTCGATGCTATGTTAAGTATCTCACATAATTTTTCGCGGATTGATAAGTATCTTACCCCTTTGGATGTCACCTTAAACAGTTTGTCGGCTCTATCATAATTTAAAAATCCCATCTCTACCAGAGTGGTGAGATAACCTAGCACTTGGGTATACGAGAGAAACGAACTGTACATAATCTTAGTAATTCTTGCCCCATTGAGTCCAGCAGTGTGTATGATACACGTGAAAATCTCATCTCTGTCCCTATATTTCATTGTAAGCTTTAACACTACATGGTTATTATATGGACTCTAGCCTAATTTCTAATCATAATTCATATTGACATTAAAGATTCTTAGACCATACCCATCATAGAATAGAGTATTCCTCATTTTAGATAGCTAAGAGCATTCTGGATTATTGAAGGATTTTTTTGAAGTGCATTTCAGTATCTACTACATTATTATTGTAATGCAATTTACCCTCCGATATAACCACAATTGGATAATTTACTATCGAAAACGGATCCCCGTTCCAAATAACAAATGATGATTTAAATCCCGGCCTAATCTGACCAATCCTTTTACAATTCCGACATAACTTATATACATAAGTTGCCTTTCAGTAAATGAAAAGTTGAAGGCAAGAGACCCTAACAATAGAATCTTGAGCGATGAAGTTTACTCACTAGTTTCCAAAATTCCAAAGGGAAGTGTAGCTACTTATGGGGATATTGCAAAAGCTCTAGGTCGCCCACGAGCTGCCAGAGCAGTTGGTACCATCTTGGGCAAAAATCCAAATCCGATAGTAGTTCCGTGCCACAGGGTCGTATTAAATAACGGTAAAATTGGAGGATATGCTTTTGGGATTAAAGCGAAAAAGGATCTATTAGAAAGCGAAGGTTTAGTATTTCACAATAATACTTTGCAAGATCTCAATCTTCATAAAACTGATTTTATATGAGTTACATAAAATTATTTCTCAACTAAATTGATAACTTATACCCAAAATAATAGCGTACCAACTATTAGCACAAACTGAAGAAGCAAATGTAATGGCATAGATCTCTTATGCTGTTTTCATACATACTGAAGATCTTGTAATCTATTTAGTATCCCTCCAATTATGACAATTACCAGACCTGAAACAATCGTTACCATAACTGGTAGTAACCAACCACGATCAGCTACATAATATACAAGCCAAGAAACGACAATCATCTTGACAGAAACGAGTATGGCAAACTTGACCGTATTCCTAGTTCCTGATCCTTTTACAGTCACTTATACTGTGTATGCTGTTGCCAGAACGTTAATTGATTGAGATAGATATCGTTCACTTCTTTATATTACTAATGACAATACTACTAATATTTTGAAAAATCGCCAAACGACATGTATCTCTCATTTGAAGTGATGGTCGACTGACTAAATTATAATTAGATATGTTTGTTTATCTACAGTAAAACTTTCATGTACCATGATTTGATAAGAATCCTTACGTCATATATTAATGTGATCTTTTAACTAAAGTTCGAGACATATTTTCGATAGGAACTTATTATAAACGATAGAATTTGATCAAGTCATGTGAAAATTGAGTATTTCTCACGAGGTATCTTACTATCTGCCGTATTCTCATTGTTGGGACATTGCGTTTTTGCCGGTAATCCTATCGTGCACGCTCAATCTGTCAACAGCACTATGTTTCCTGACAAAGTCGGAGTCAAAATAACCTCTCCAAAAGCAAATAGTACAACACCTGTTGGTGCATTAACTATTAACGGTACGTCTTCAGACACTATTCAAACTGATTGTAGAGTACATGTGGACTGGAATGATTTGAAACCAATGCAGAATGTAACTCCTGCAGGAATTAATGGAAAAAATGACTATTCAAGTTGGTACTTTACTTATGATCAAAAATATCACATTATTGCAGAAGGAACAAATGAATTAACATCCAAGATCATTTGTACAAATAATCCTTATGGTAATACCACAACAAAGTTCTACAGTATTAACATTACAGGGACGATAACTAATAGCTCTTCCTTGTCATCTGCGCCCAACGTACCTGCAGCACTAAATCAAACAGTAACAAACTCAAGCGGCTACCACACAATAAGCTATCAGGGCATCCTACCACAATATAATAGGGCGATTTTAGATGATGACGAGGGATCTACTGCCGATAACAATGAATCTGAGAACAATGAAAAGACTGAAACAAGTGTTTCTCATAAGGGAGATGAATCTAGTTCTGGGAAACAAGAAAATGATGATGAAAATAACATTCAAAATACGAACGAGGAGTCAGAATTTGTAGGTTCGTTCAATGACATTTACTTTGATGATTTGACAGCACCTTATGAAAAAGTGAATAACAAAGTTGAGAAAATTAAGGATGAAGAGTCTATAAATGATTATAAATTAAATATTGTCAAGAAGAATTTTGATAGCGAAAATGATGAGGAAAAACACAAGGATACGAAAACATACAAGCTAGACCAAATCAAGAAAAAATTCCAAAAATCGATTTTTAAAAAGACTGCCTTATATGACGGATCTGAGCTAGAAAAATCTATCAAATCGTCTATTAAAAAAAGACTTGGCAAAGTAGTTCAAGGCCTATTGAATTAATGCCACATTGACCTAATCAAAAAATAAAAATCAATAGAAAATAAAATCACCTTGGACAGAAATTTGACCCACCAAGATAAGATTGAATTTATTCAAAAATTAACCATCAATTTCGACCTGTATCATTCGCTGACCGATACAATGCAGATAATAAAAATAAGGGTAGGATTCAATTTCATCATTTATATAATTCCGACAACCAATTATTTGAATTCCCAAGTTTTGTTAAAACGTCCAGCTTAAAATCGCTGACTTGATAGGCAAGAATTCAGTTCCAAGAAGAAAGGGAGTCCTATGTTTGTCGCAAATTGAGCCTATTAGAAGCTCCTCACTCATGTTAGATACTATAGATGAGAGGATTAATCTGAATCTATTATACTTCAAGTTGTTGACTCATATTTACCCTCTAATATTTAATCAAATGAAGGATAAGAGAGCTAAATGATAAACGAGATAATTTATGCCGTTTCTTCATGGATCTCTGATGTAGGCTTTCTTGGTATCTTCTTAGCTGCCTTTGTCGAAACCGTGTTCCCACCCATACCAAGCGAAGTCATATTTCCGTTGGCGGGATTTATTGCGCAAAGCAATGGACTTGGATTAGAAGGGGCCATAGGAATGGGAGCAGCAGGGGCAGTAGGCTCGACTCTTGGGGCAATACTAATTTACTTTATTGCATTAAAAATTGGAAGGCCGGCAATTCTTCGCCTTGGAAAGTATATGTTGTTTGAGGAAACGGATCTCCAGAAAGCCGAATCATGGTTCAAAAAACATGGGGTTTTAGCTGTGTTTGCTTGTAGAATGGCACCAGGGCTTCGCGAAATAATTTCCATTCCGGCTGGTTTGGGAAAAATGAATGTACCGAAATTTATTATATTTACATTTTTGGGATCTCTTGTTTGGAGCATTTGCCTTACAGTGGCAGGATTCTATCTAGGAGCAGCGCAGAATAAATTTGCTGAGCAAACATCAGGAATTTTTGACAAAGTTATGATTGTTATTGTTGTGATAGTTGCTGTCGTCATCGGCTATAAATACTATAAAAGATACAGATCTAAGCGGGAGATAAAGAATGGATAGCGATTTATCAGAGTTTGTAACTCTAATTTATTTGGTTTTAGAGTTGACGACTTATCCAATTTTGTTTTCAACTAGTGGAAATCATTTTAATTCCAATTTATCAATTTATAACAATAAATGAATCATGTGAAATTCATGTTACTAAGAGATATAAAAGACGAAATTAGATGGAGCTACTACTCTTAATCATGCCACTACATCCATTTTTTTAATGGCTTTCAGAAACTCATTGAACCTACCAATAATAACTTCGGTATTTGTTGAGCGCAAACATATAATGACAACATGAATATTCATGCAATCTATTGGCAGGATCACAAGCTTAACATCCTTATAAAAAGTAACAAGAGCAACTGATCCGCCGAAGACACGGTCGAATTGCTTGGTCATTTCCAAGGCAGCCCTAGTCCACACGCCAGCATCACCATCAATTATTCTGTCACGTCTAGGTTTGGTCTTATCATTGGCCATTCCAAATACATCGTGAATATTGAATTTGGTTCTTGATAGTAGCGTCTCTCCCCGCATACTTATTACAGCTACTGACAACACAGAGTGATCCAAATTCAGGATGTTTTTTGCCAAAGTATCAATCATCAATAATTTAATTCACATTGCCTTCTATCTATTTTTGACCAGTTAATTTTATGATGGATTTACGCACCTTAGGCATCTTACGGGTAAGTATCTTAACTAAGCTAAATTCGGATATTAAATTAGAATTCATGCAAATTCTATTTAGAATGAACTGTCCTCATTATGCCACCGGATTGGAAATGTGCGAATATAAGAGCTGCATAACCCATATAGGATAATGTCCCTAACCTCAATCCAAAATCGGTCACATAATTCATAAGTTGCTAGTCAGCAAATTGGAATAATTATTCATACACAGTTTGAACATAAAATCAAGTGTCTAAATGTTGTATAATATTTGGGCTAATCCGCAACATCACTAACTGTGGAGTGGCTATGAGAGTTTCTTTTCTTGTGCATTTGAATTCAACGTCTCTCCTGGCCCAAGCCCAGAGAATTGATAATTATAAAAAAAGTAGAGTGGATTCCATGGATTAGTCACTCCAGATTACTCCAGTTCTACAGATTCTACAAGGCCGAAAAGTTTCTCCTGCAGATAAAGGAATTCTCCCTTAGGCCTGTGTTGGATCGCAAGATACGGTTCCAATATGTTTGACAAAAGTATATGTTCCAAACCTATGAGCTTTTTCACCAGTTCTGAATTCAGACATTTACGATAATGAATCATTTTGTATCAATCTAGTTTTGTAAAGCTAATAATTTGGAAATATCAAATTATGATACTTCTAGCAAATTTTCAAAGTTCTGCTTAACTTAAATATCACATAACTTTCGTAGACTTTCTTCCTCCCTCAAGTAGAGCTGTTCATTTTAAATCTAGACCTTCATGTTCAGCCAGAAAATTGAATATCAGGGTCATCATATATTAGTTTCTTAGTTCTATTACTCATACGATAATTCCCAACAACTACCTCGAGCATGAATTTCGATATGAGTATACCAGTTGGAATTGAGTCGGGAATGCTTGTTTCTGATCAGTGCACTACGATATGTGCCTTTTTTTAGCAATATCAGTTAATATATCCCATAATTGCATAAAACATATCAATGTACAAGCCACAATCACATGAAAGCCCGTACACAATTTTTGCCTTTATAGCAGGAATATTATTAGCATTTCTGCTCGTAGTGTCGACTTCGGATAATATGACATTCGCAGCACCCTTTACAGCACTTATGTCCGGCGATCAAGAAGTCCCTCCCGTAGATACAGCTGCGACTGGCAAGACTACGTTTAGAACGTCAAATAATGATACTTTGATAAAGTACAAAGTAAATATCACCGGATTCTCCGACGCTACGGCTGCTCATATACATATGGGTAAGGCTGGTTCAAACGGAGATGTAATAGTTGACCTATTAACTGGTATGAAGAAGAACCCTACAAAACTTGGAATGGCGATAAGGGGAAATATTACAGACTCATCACTAACTGGACCCATGCAAGGTAAAACCTTAGCAGATCTTGTTACTGCAATAAATAATGGCGATACGTATGTCAATGTTCATACCCAAACCCATCCTGACGGAGAAATCAGGGGACAAGTACAACCAGGCAATGTAGAGAGTCAATCCAAACCTGAAGCCGATACCGCTACAATAACTAGCACAGGCAACGAATCATCGACTGGCTGAAAAGCACTAAAATGCAACTAATAGAGCTACATAGATACTTTCCTATTTTTTCTAGCTTGTCATATTACTAAGTCAGGCTTAATTGCCGTCGTATTTAACGTATCTTCCATTGACTATCTAAAAGTCATCGAACAATGCAGAAGATTTCGGCTGAGAATCTGTGAGTTCAAAATTTGATTCTAATTGATATAGTCTATCTTCAAAACCATTATTTTTTCGGAGTTCGGAGAATAACGGATCTGTTCTGACCTTTCTAAAAAAAAGAATAACTTCTTGTCTCGTTACCCCATGTTTAAGATCATAGTCAATTCTTTTGCGTACATTGATTAATCCACCATATTTCTTATTAAGTCTCCTTTCAAATCTAGAAGCGTTTTCGGACAACCCGACAAGATATTTTACTATGGTATCTTGCATATGTTTTACGTGCCAATCTCGCATGGGAAAAATATTGATATTCTCTGTCAATAGATAATAATATTTATTTCAAAGACACATATAATTATATTTATATGATAAGTAATTATCATTTATTAGTTAGCGAAATTTTGGCTTAGTTGGTTAGAGAGGCATGTTACCAGCGGTAATCGAACAGTTTTGAAGATTCACAGCCATATTTCAATTTCATAAACTCCTTAAAGTCTTCATATACAAAACGAATTTACAAAAATAGTCTTTTGCTATTCCTGAAATATTGCCATCTAAATTCCGTGTCTTCACTAGTAACAGACTTGAAGCCAGAAGTATTGCGTGACAAAATCATAAAATACTTTTTGGAAAATAAACATCTTAGCAGGAATAATCAAAAATCCAGACTTGCAGCAATCAAACACTCTTGTGAAATGATTGACATAGTTTTAAACTGGAAGAAGAAATCTAAATTTGTTAATTCAGATGTGCCTAAAGCGCCGACCGTGGTTATTACGATTATGAAATCAAAAGATTAATTGATTACTCAGACGATCGAATCACGGTTTGTTTTCTAATGCTGGCTTCGTCACGTATTGGAGCTTGGGCCTTGTGAGACATCAAAGTTAAACATATTGAGACCAAAAGGACAGGTGAAGGCATGTAGGACGAAGGTCTATTATGCAAGATTAAAGTTTTATCCTGGCGAACCAGAAGAACATTTCACTTTTACGACACCTGAAGCGAGAGACGCAATCAACAGATATCTATAGTTTAGGAAAAGGAAGCTCTTCATTAAACCTCATTTTTGAGTACGCCTGTCTAAATGAATCTTCACATACCTAAAGTTTTGTAGTACAAGAACTAGACTACTGCACTACGACTTTTCCTTTCATAAACGGATGAAGTACACAGTAGTAATCGAATGTTCCTGCCGTACTAAATGTATACTTAAACGTATCATTTGGACCTATGTATTCTGAATCAAATTCCGGAAAAGAACTTCCTGCTGCATGAGCCTTTGAAACAACGGTGTGTAGAGCAGAATCCTCATTTGTCCATGTGACGATATCACCTTCACCCGTATGCAATACTGGAGGCACAAAATAGTTTTCATTTTTTGGGGACGAAGAACCAGCAGCTATTGTGACATTATTATCAGTCAAAGTATTGTTAACAGCCGCAAGTTCAGGCGGTGGGTTAACCACAGTCTTATTATCATAAGCATCTACAGTTTGAGTATACGCTAAGGGTATTATTTGAACTAAGGTAATTATCGTGATAGAAATAAACGCAGCCCCATGAAGTTGCTTGTCTAACAATTTCTTTCTTACTTATGAGAAAGGAAATGTAATTACTTAAGCCTTCATTATGATGGCAATGATAGATAGTAGTAATAGTAGTCCAACCGTCATCATAAAGAACCTAGAATATCCTCCAGAAATTATTGAAGAATTGAATAGGCTAATTCATTCCAACATCTCAGAAGTGGTTAAGAAGCAAGCTATGAGAAGACGGATAGGCAGCTTCAAATATTGCGGTGAATGTCAGGGACTACTAGGATACGAAGTTATTTACCCATTAGGGAACGCCACGAAACTAGAAAAATACTGCCATGAGTGTTTCTATAAGCGAGAAGAGTCAGACTCTATACACCCTAACGACTATTTTGTGATGGTTCCAAAGCACGGGTCAGATATTGGCTATCGAAAAGGTCTCAACATAAATCAACGGCTTAATCTTAGCGGATATTACCTATATTGTCTACATTCGATATATCTTGTCAATGAAGGCGCAAGATCTTTGCTTTCACGAGATAAATTATGTGGTGGGCAGTAATGAGGATTAAACTGTGTACTCTAGATGTTCCTTGATTAAGTTGGTTTCTACGAGCAGGATATTACCAATAATTCTATTGTTAGAATTGTCTTTTCTTATCTACTAAAATGACCAAGCTCTTTTATCAGAGTCCCTTCACACATGATAATTATTGCAACCGTCCAAAAGTAAATTTAGTTACAGGCCGATTACCTACAATGTAGCAGAGAAAGTTTGGAAGAATATAGATGGGGTCTACCCCAGTTACAGGGAGGCACGTATGTATTCGTGGAGATGTGATATATGTGATACACCTTTTTCAACTTGTAAACATCTCAAGAAACATAAAATCGAGTGTCATTCGTATTAGTAATTAAAACAACAGAACGATGGACGTACTTTAGTGATAGGATTTAGATTTACTTGAGTTTCCAAAAGCATCATCATAGAGGATGTACTCAAATTAATGCATTGAGTAGTTTCTTGATTCGTTGGTACTTGATTTTCGCTAATTTGTATTTATTTCCTAGGGACCAATTAAATGTTCCACGAATTTACATTCATTCTCGAAAGTGATTTCGACTAGTTGGCTTGACCAATTCCATAAGTAATTTTTTTAAGATGTCAAATTTAGTTCCTATATGCCTCTCATCATTCTAAGGCTGAGATATGGTAATTGTAGCCGCTGATAATAGTGTCCATTAAGATGCCATAGCTGCCAAATGTTTGACCAGAACTTTACCATCATGAATAATTTACGTGTCCGATTCGCTCATTGTCTTCACTGTGGTAACTTCATACTCAGGTATCTTAGATTTCGTACCCGAAGTCTCCGTTTCGTCTAACTCGATTTTTGAAAGATTTATGCACGCTTTTGTCAAGTCATTTGAAGTTCTCACCGCATTTTCCATGTTCTTCTTAAGAGTTTCGATATTTTCGAGAAAGTAGATGCCAAGGGTCCTATTTGCCATTATTAAACTATCGGCCAGGCCGGCAACAAGGTAACCATATAATTCTGTGACTCTTTGGGGGGACATAAAGCTCGTCCACAAAAGACCGAATGTTTTTTCCCAGTAAGGGACCCAAGCAGATTGAAAAGAGCTGATTAGTTGCTGCTGGATACCAATATACAGCTCTGCAGATTCTTTGTATGCTTGAATATTAAAGACCTGAAATGAGTTCAAAGATTTTGTAAATATCGGAAGTTTTTCCATAGATTCCATTGCCGCTCTTCTGACATTGTCTCTTGTTTCTTCCAAGAGTCTATTGGCAATCCCCTGATATTGATCATGAGCAATTAATGACTGGTCAGATCCTTGCTTAGGAAAAGAAGTATCGGAAGAAATCGGGTTTGAAGCCTTGGCTGCCAAAGTTGAAGGGCTTGGTTCAGGCACTTTTGGTTTCACCTCGTCAATTTTAGGTTTATTTTCTGGACCTGCGGAAGGTTTTCCGGTTGCATAATGTCGCGCGGCAGGTCGATCTTGTTTTGCCTTCTCCTCATTAACATCACTTCTAATTGCCATGCTTACATTATTGCATAATCATACATATGGATTGCGTTCACCCTAATCTAAGGCTCAAAGATGACGTCCTGTAATATAGAATGAATCAATGCAATCTGGAATCAAGTAGAAAAAATGAAAGTAGCACGTCGCAAAACCAGACTTAAGAGCCTTCCTCTTTGTCGTGGACTTCCTTGAGATGTTTCTCTAGTTCTTCGATCGATTTATGTTTGCTTCCACAATTCCTGCAATTATAATAAGCATCTTCAGGTGATGACATAGACCCATTTGCTAAACATCAAATTTATCCTTTTATTTTATTAATCAATCCTGTATCAACATTCTGTGCTTGAAAGTAAAAGTTATTCAATATTTTAGATGAAATGTAGGTATGGCCGCCAACTTGGCTATGGAATATCTATCAAAATAGACAAGATCTAATCGATCTATAGTCCAATGTGCTTGAAAACGCCTTTAGTTGCATACTCTTACAATATGTAAGTTGGTTATTTTCTACGGCTGCGAGAGAGATTGACCACTAATTATTTAAATATGAAAATATTACAACAGGTTGAATGATGACCTTTTTCGGCTGTAGAACAGAGTATTTACGAAATAAACCAACATATGCTACGATAGCAACTTTACTTTATACCTTCTCGGCGATAATCTTTACTTTGGGAAGCCTTTCATCTGTCGATGGACAAGAACAAGAAGCTGCAGTCGTGATTTTTGGATCTCCTGGAGATGGACCAGGTCAATTCAACGACCCCGCCGGCATCGTTGTAGATCCAAATGGCTACCTATTTGTGGTAGATTCTCTTAACAATCGAATTCAGAAATTTACGAACAATGGATCCTTTGTTAGCGAGTGGGGCAAAGTAGGACAGGGCCCGGGTGAATTCAATAATCCTTTAGGTATTACATTGGATTACACAACAGGCAATCTGTATGTAACAGACACCGGCAATGATCGAATTCAGAAATTTACGAACAATGGATCCTTTATTACTGCATGGGGTACCTCCGGAAGCAAAAATGGTCAGTTATCTAGTCCAATAGGAATTGATGAAGATGATGCCAAGCAAAATGTATACGTAACTGACCTTGGAAATAATCGCGTTCAAAGATTTACGAATAATGGAGTCTTTGTATCTACATGGGGTATGATTGGTTCAGAAGCTGGTCAATTCAATAATCCAGGCAGAATTGCTGTAGATCCTTCTGGGAACTTGTTTGTAGCAGATCTTGGTAACTCACGCATTCAAAAATTTGATGCTAATGGTAAATTGATTACAATGTGGGGGGCTCGAGGTTCGGCTCCTGGAGAATTTGATCGTCCATCGGGAATGACAGTTCAATATCCATCCGGCAATGTATTCGTAGTTGATACCGGCAATAGCCGTATACAGGAGTTTGACAATAACGGAAAATTCATAAAGTCAGTAGCTATTGGTACTCAATTCGATGTTTCGGACAACGTGGACTTGGACGTTGATGCTGATGGAAAGATATTTGTGACAGATAGGAACGATGATCGAATAATAATATTGCCGAATTCATAAACCAAACTTGCTGTGAGCTTAAGTATAACTTGCAAGATTCAAGCAAGCTACACTAGAATTATACATCTTTGTTGTCATAGTTGATTTTTTCAAACGCTTATTTTATGGCGGATTATGTGAATTATTTTAAGCTAATATGATGTAAGACTAATTCCTGATTCTGAAATCTTAGGGAAAAGGGTTCGATTTTTGGCATGACTATTTGATAAGATTTGTATACCGTAGGTAATTATTATCGTTCAAATAGGCTACGATTCATTGTAAAGGTAGCCCAGAAAGTAATGACTTATAAGAAATGAGATGCATCTACAACTACACCGTGGAACTCAAGGCGTTATCTTCCTTGCCTGTTAGGGATATTGAATCAATTCTCCTAGAGCTCGAAGTAGATTATCAGACTAGGGGTTTAAGGGAAAATTTCAAGAATATAAGGAATATAGCTGCCTTGGATGAAGCAAAATCAACTGATCTTACCTTTTCGTCCCTGTCTTCTGAAACCGATTCATCGCGAATATCGAAATCCAACGCTGGTATTATTCTGTGCGACAAGTCTCATTCAATGAGTCTCTCGCCGAAGCAGAATCAACTATTGGTTTTTGTTGATAATCCTCGCTTAGTATTTATTCATGTCATAAATAGATCACGTCAAACACAAGAAAAGAAAAGATCCGAAAACGCCGCTCATTTCATGCAAGTTTCAAAGTCGGCAACCCTGGGCGATAACTGCAGTATCGGTAATTTCTCAGTAATTGGCGACAACTGTGTTGTAGGGAATAACACAATAGTCGGGAATAGGGTTAATCTTCAGAATTGTATAATAGGGGATAATTGTATTGTTCAGTCAGGCGCATCTATTGGGGAAGATGGATTCGCGTACGAAAGGAATAATACGCTTGAGCTTGAAGCGTTTCCTCATTTTGGCAAAGTCATCATAGGTAATAGGGTAGAAGTAGCAGTCAACTGCTCGATTGCTCGAGGTTCCCTTAAGGATACTGTAATAGGTGACGGTACAAAAATAGACGCATTAGTACATATAGCTCATAACGTTACCATTGGTAGGAATTGCAGTCTGACTGCTGGAGCTATTGTTGGAGGGAGTACTAACATCGGAGATACTTGCTGGCTTGGTCTCAATTCAACTT
Source organism: Nitrososphaeraceae archaeon (assembly GCA_044870745.1). GTDB lineage: Archaea > Thermoproteota > Nitrososphaeria > Nitrososphaerales > Nitrososphaeraceae > TA-21. The sequence continues at coordinate 26,607 of JBIOZE010000060.1, forward strand.
TGAAGCATAAAATTCAGGTAGGAAATAAGGTAATTATAGGATCAGGGGCCTCAGTCATAAATGACATACCAGATGAAGATATCGTAGCAGGGGTTCCTGCTAAATCGATCAAACATAAAGTGAATTCAGAACAACTGTTCCTTATGGCAGGACATACGAGTCGACCAGCGATTAGTTCCCCCGACAAGAAACAGCTGTTGCATTATTAGAAGCCAAGTCCATTGGTCTAAACTTTCTTTACCTAAAGTTAACGAGGACGTCACGCAAAACCCTAGGAAAGTAGGCGTTACAAATTCTAATAGTTACTGTAAAATCATTGTCAATTATTTAATACTCGTTTGCTTATTTAATCATAAATACACTTACAATGAATAGTGGAACTAAACGGTTTATAATATTGAGTGCAATAGCAGGGTTGACAGTATTTGGTGCGTTGCTTATTCAACTTGCATAACCAGAACCTGATAATCTAATAGTAAATCAACAAGTTTTGTGGATCAAATCCATTCTAAATTGCAATTCAGCAATATGGACTAATAATTTACGCTATGACTATTCCCAGAAAACTTTTTCTGCAAAATCTTTGTAAGGAAAAGTGAGTACATCATAAATACATTTTAAAGTACATCAAGCATGAAGTATTTTGCAAGATAATACATTCTTAATTGAAATAATGAGGAGATGCATGGACACAGAAGAAGTCGATAAACGTATGGACTTGCTCAAACATCTCAACGACTTGCTTCCAACAAAGTATAAGGTCCGCCTCCCCACCTTTATCACAAATGACTACATTGACAAAGCATTGTACGTTCTAGAGGAAAAATTTGACGAACAGCTTTTGCTTTCAAGTCATGCTGGGCAAAATCCCAGCAGCCATGCAAGTAATGAATCCATATAGTGCATTCTTTTTTTGATGTAAAGTCTAAAAACATTACAAAGTTCAATATTTACAATATATCATATACGATCAGCTCTCCCAGTTCAATTACAGTATAGAAGTAATAGGAAACCCTTTTAGACGATAATATGAAGTGCTAATCAATTGATAGAGTTCAGCATTTTATTTTTCGCATTGAACATATGAATTAACATAGACCCGATCCTTGCCAAAGATTGCGTAAATAAATGTGCTTTACTCGCAATTGGATACGAACTAATGTAGATCTTTGTAATACGTCTATCCATTATGATAAGAAACAAAACTAGAGTAAGATAATAATTGAACGAATGTAGTATGTGCAATAAGCGAACCTAACTCGACTTTGCATTTCCCAGTGCCTTTGTGTTTCGATTAAGTGAAATTGATGTCTTTTAACATGATACATTTTTGCATCTTCAATGTTCAGGCGGCAAGCAATCGACTCTTTCCAAGCACTTTGACTGCTAGCTAGATTGGCTTGTCAGTCACAGGTCTGTGGTTCTTGGAACAAAAGAACAAAGAAGGTCATTTATTCACTCTGATGGGCCAACCAATACCGTAGATCGGCCCATCAAAGGTAATCAATTACGTACTTAATGCGGCCGGCTTTTCTTTCAGCGGTAGCAATCTATAGACTGTTGAATATTAAAAGATTCATAATAGATTATCTGACCTAAGCAGAACAATTTCCTTCTAAATCGTATCAATGATCACTGTGTATGGAGAGATTCTAATCGTTAATTAGAAAAAAAAGAAAAATAGGAGGATTTCGTTCGATTGTATTATCTGCTTGTTATGAGCTGTTATCGTTGCTACAGCTTCCAATTTCGAAGCAAGCCGAACCGCCATCGCCGCCGGTGCCACCTGAAGCATCGCCGCCAATGCCGCCATTGCCACCAAGGCCTGCGCCACCTGCACCACCTGCACCTGGTGAAGCACCATTAGCATCGCCACCGTCACCGGTGAGACAAGCTGGTGCACTTACAAGTAGATTAGGACCGCTTGCATCTTGTTGACATGCTGAACCGCCGCTTGCGTCGCCAGATAGACCTAGGTTGTCTCCACCTGCTCCACCTGCTCCACCTGCTGCTGAACCGGATAGACCTAAGTTGTTTCCGCCAACTCCGCCAGCTGCGCCAGCTCCGCCATTGCAGTTAGCCGGGGCTATGCCTGCGATACATCCAATGCCTCCAGCTCCGCCAGCTCCGCCAGCTCCGCCAGCTCCGCCGTCGCCACTAGCATCGCTAACACCGCCGTTGCCGCCTACAGCTACGATAGCACCTGAACTGCCGCCAACGCCACCGTTGCCACCGATGGAACTACCACCGTTGCCGCCAGTCCCAGCTCCGCCGTTGCCGCCAGAGCTTGTTCCGCCGTTGCCGCCATTTCCGCCGTTGCCGCCTTCAGCTTCAATTGAAGCTTTCTTTGTCTTTTTAGTAGTTTTCTTCGATTTCTTACTCTTCTTCGCATCGGCTGAGTGTTCATCAAAGGCTAGCGGAAGTGTTAATGCTCCTGCTACCAAGATCACAGCTACAGTAATTGCGATAAGGTATTTTGTGTTTGAATTCAACGTTAACAATTGCATATAAGATCCAATTATTAAAGTTTCACTGAACAATGCATTTACCACTATGACGTTGATTGTTCATACCATATTGGATTAGTACAGGTCATCTGTCAATTAATTAGAACTAGATCAGGAATTTGGACGAACAAAGCAAGACGCAGTGCCATGCAATTATGAATTCACATTGATCGATTGAAACTAAGCTCGATCATTGAATGGCCTTAATAAATTAGTACATTTTGTCACTCCAAGTACTGAAAATAACTTCCGAAACGAATTTCACTTGAAATGGAGGATAAGTCCGGAACCCTTCTAGCGTAAATTGTCGCGACAGGCATTTAGTCGCTATGATAGAGTAAATACTAACTAGAAGTGACCACTACTAGAAAATCAAGTGATTCTTACGATAGAAACTGTCTTACCAGTACCACATGTGCGTAAACTTCAAAGCTTGTGTTAAGAACAATCGAAAGGTTTATTCTTGGCAGTAGCTCGTATTTTTGAGCATGAAGTTATCATGTTATGGACTTCCCTCTGTAGTATTGGGTAGTTTATCGGTAGTATCAGTCTTCTTGCTATGTCATGCCATGTTTGTCTTAAGTGTATCAGCACAGAGCAATGAAGGCATTTTGATTAAGATAGTCAATTCAAGTTTCGCTCCACTCTCCACCGTTGAAGGAAATCAAGTAAGGGTGACTGTCACCTATCAGGTAAACGAAGGTTCTTTAGAGGATGAGAAAATTAATGGTATAATGAAAGTATATGCTGAAAACGGGACATTGGTTCATTCTTCGTCTTTTCCAGAGGGTTTCACAGCTAAAAAGAAGGGTGGAACTGAAGTCTTTAGGACTACAATAAGAGATCCTACAGTGACCAACTTGATGGCAAACATAACTTTTATTGACTTTGCTAGGCAGGAAACATTATCAAATACCGTGACAGCAAATATGACGATGCAAGGGGGTAACCAGACGCAAAGTGTTTCTGATGAACCACAACCAGTGGAAGAAGACGAAGAAGCAACAGAAGAAGATGTATTCAATGAATAACTTCTTTTAGTGTTTAGAGCATAGAACAAATGGCTAAACAAGTTCATAATCTCTTACCGATTGACAGTTCAAATCGCCAGTCCATCTTGCTGAATCATATTGGTATCGTCTAAAGATTATGGTACTAAAAATACGAGAGAATTGGTAATATTTTACTTAGGGATATATTCCACTTACCTTAACTTACCTTACCGCTAGGACAGTCGGGCGTATGACCTTAATAGTCGGAACATAATAGAATGTAATGCTAACGGGTCTTAACATAAACGGTGACCGTGTATTATTCGCTGAACTGAACGCACCGGATAAGTCTAACGCAGTGGTAATATTTGCTCATGGGAGCGGGAGCGGTCGAAATAGTATACGAAACCAGTCAATAGCCCAAATTCTCAGGGACTATGGTTTCGCAACGCTACTTGTCGATTTGTTGACTCAGGAAGAGCAAGAAAGTGATGAAAGGACGCAAAAGATTGCCTGTAGATTACCTGGAATGAAATTGAACAAATTCAATATAGAACTATTAACTGATAGACTTATTCAAATCACTCAGGAGGTCCAATTCAATGCCATTACAAAGGGTCTCAAAATCGTATATTTTGGATCAAGTACTGGCGCAGCCGCTGCGTTATTTGCAGCAGCAGATTTTCGATCAGTTAAGGCACTGGTAGCGAGAGGTGGACGTACAGATTTGGTTGACGATAATACTTTACTCCACGTAACTTCCCCTTGTCTTTTTATTGCTGGAAGCAATGATAAGATGGTGATTCAGGCCAACAAGAAAACTATTATCGAGTTAGCCAGTGTGAAAGATAAGCGACTCGAAATTGTTAAGCACGCGTCGCATCTTTTTGAAGAAGATGGAAAAATTGAAGAGGTGGGAGTTATTGCCGGACGATGGTTAGTAGAAAGACTCTAGTCTCAGGCGTACAATGGAACACGACAGTCTAAAATTGTATATATTGATACATATTGGATAGCCGTTGGAAAGAGTCAGGTTTAACTAGCATTTCACTCGAGAAAATGCTTCTTATCTATTGTTGATTAGTGCTTAGCATATGGAGTACAAAAACATGATGTTATGCCTTATTCTTACTAATTTAGAAGTAACCATCCTTTTTCTCCTTGATTACGAACTTGCAAACCTTGTCGCCTTTTGCAGCCCTATGGGTGGCTTCAATATTTGCCCCAAGGAGTTTTTCAAATAATTGTGTTTCAGTGGAGCAGGCTTCCCAATGCTTTTCAGCAATTTCGAGTACAGGACAATTGTATTCGAAAAGGGTGTGAGTTACACCGTTCCGTCTAGTCTTTTTCGATTCGGCAATGTATCCTTCTTCGTCTCTAATCTTTGCTAGCTCCCTTACCTTTCGATCGAAATCCAAAGGCTTAAGTCGTCCATAGTATCTGTCGTAGAGTTCATCTTGACGTTCTTGAAGTACTTTTTCAACTCCGACTTTGCCCATGTTTTTTTCTATAAAGTCAAGAGCGTGGACTGCGAGCTCGCCATACGATATTGGAAAAACACTTTTGCTCTCTCTAGTCAGCTGATACGACATTTTTGGCCTACCGACCCCTTTTCTAGTTTCAAAGCTTTCTACAAGTCCCCTCTTCTGAAGTTGAGCAAGATGCTTGTGGACTGCCATTTTGGAGATCTTCATAAGATCCGCCAGCTCTGCAAGTCTTGCATTTTGTAGTACTTTGAGGTAGTAAAGCAGCTTTCTCTTTGGATCACGATAGCCGGTTTGTACATATTCAAATTCTGAATTCAAGAACCAACTAGTTTTATAGTATATTACAGAATTTATAAAGTATTTGGTTTACAAATATCTGCCTAAGGTTATCTCATATCAGCAACGATAAGACTTGAACAAACCAAGACTAATGCCGTAATGCAATTCACTACACACGATATTACACGCAATGACCGAAGTTGGATAACAAAGCAGTCAAATCTGCTTTCTCGATTCACTTATTACTAGTCAGGAATGTCGAATCAAATTAGTGTGACAAAATTCATTATACTAAATTCGAATAATATTATCGTAGTTAATTCAGATTAAACAATGTATCAATGACTCCATGCATTTCTTAGCAGAACGTCTTTCGCACTTTACTTATGCCTTGTTTAGCATAAAAATCTTGAAAATATATTATGAATTCAAGCAAAATAGGAATGTTCGTGATCTTGTCCTTAGCAATGGGGGCGGCAATCTCTGGAACTGCACTTATGGTTATGGCAGCACCAGCTTTTGCCAATGGGGATAATCACGACGAAAAGAAGTGCAAGAATAATGGTGACAACAACTGTAATGACAAGCACAAAACGCAAAAAATAGATGTCAAGAATGAATGTGAGATAGAGAATTATAACAAGGACCACAGTAAGAACAACTTCAATGATAACTCTCTCGAATGCATAAATGAAGCTCAAAATCTGAATGGCGTAGAACAGATCTTTGGCCCACTTGAAGAAGATGAACCTTAGGAGCAATAATAATAACGTCGAGAAAAGAAATTCTCAAGATAAGCAGAATATGGATATTTACATCAAGTAAATATCACAAAGTATTTTTTTATCCTTTTTCACTATTAGAGTCTCATGCACTTTGCCTCTTCGCACAATACCTAGTTGGACAAAACATTCATTCCTAAAAATAGAAAAGAACAATCTGTTTTTGCTATGTTGCTCTCTACTTATTGATTTTAGCTGTTGTCGTTAAAGCAGCTTCCAGTTTCAAAGCATGCACCGGCACCATCGCCGCCCGTGCCGCCTGTCGCGTCAGCGCCTGAACCACCATTACCTCCTAGACCATCTCCACCTGCGCCACCTGCACTTGGTGATGCGTCATTAGCATCGCCGCCGTCACCTGTCAAACATGCTGGTGCACTTACAAGTAAATTCAGTCCACTCCCGTCTTATTGACATGCTGAACCGCCGCTTGGGCTATTAATATTAAATGAGTTTTTAAACTATCTAACCGCTACCCAACTCCTTTAGATCCTTCATTTTAAATACTGGCCAGGTTCTGGATGGGCCATAAGTTATTTAGCGTTACCGAAAGAAGTAGCGCAATTTTACGCCTTTATTGCCTTGCACTGTAATTTGATCTGAGCTGCAAAATTATCTACGTCAAACATATACAATAAGGACTAGTCCATTTTAAAAAAAAAGAAGAGAGATTTTGTTCCTTCTATATTGGGTTCAACTTTTTGTCCTAGCTGTTGTCATTAAAGCAGCTTCCAGTTTCAAAACATGCACCGGCACCATCGCCGCCCGTGCCGCCTGTCGCGTCAGCGCCTGAACCACCATTACCTCCTAGACCATCTCCACCTGCGCCACCTGCACTTGGTGATGCGCCATTAGCATCGCCGCCGTCACCTGTCAGACATGCTGGTGCACTTACGAGTAGGTTAGCACCGCTTGCATCCTGTTGACATGCAGATCCGCCGCTTGCATCTCCAGATAGACCTAGGTTGTTTCCACCAATTGCGCCAGCTCCGCCAGCTGCTGAACCAGATAGACCAAAGTTAGATCCACCTGCTGCGCCAGCTGCGCCAGCTCCGCCGTTACAATTGGCTGCAGCTATGCCTGCGATACATCCAATGCCTCCAGCTCCGCCAGCTCCGCCAGCTCCGCCAGCTCCACCGTCGCCACTAGCGTCACTAACCCCGCCAGCTCCGCCAGCTCCGCCAGCTCCACCGTCGCCACTAGCGTCACTAACACCAGCATTGCCTCCTATCGCAGTAATGGCACCAGAATTGCCGCCAACTCCGCCGTTACCACCATTAGAATCGCCACCGGCACCACCAGTTCCAGCTCCACCGTTGCCACCAGAACTTGTTCCGCCGTTGCCGCCGTTGCCGCCGTTACCACCTTCAGCTTCTATTTTAGCCTTCTTTGTCTTTTTGATAGTTTTTTTGCTGTACTTCTTATGTGCATCTGCTGACTGCTCATCAAAGGCTAGCGGGAGTGTTAATGCTCCTGCTACCAAGATCGCTGCTACAGTCATTGCGATGAACAATTTTGTGTTCGAATTCAACTTAAATAAGTACACGTACAAAGTTTGATTTAAGGGTGACCGAAGAAATTTAAAGAATCAAATTAGGAAAAATATGAGGAAAAAAATTCCGACGTATTTTATAGACTTAATATTTCAACAATGGTCAGGAATGGTCTAATGACTGGTTCCCATAATCAATATCAATTAAGCTCCTTTACAGAAGTACTATCCGAATAATTACCTAAGTCTACCTTATCCATTTTGGGCAAATTAGTGCAGTACCGAAGCAATGTTGATCGCTTCGGTACTGCTGGGGATCCTTAATCGTCTTTAATACCCTGACGCTGAATGGACATAATTACAGTAGTGAAGCTTCTTTGACAGACTACGCTAAGATTTGATTTCTAATCAATAGATCATTCGCGAATAAGTAGAGTTAATAATTTCTCTGAGAACTGTAAAGTCTTGACGAATTGGCATGATAGCCCAGTGATGATAGTTAAAAGTGCTGATCCTCAAAAAGACAGCGGTGCAAGTTTTGAAAAAATGCGTAATGAAGTTGAAGCATTACTGGTTAATGGCTATGCCGTAAAATCCATGACTAAATGCAATGGACAAATCTTTGTAGTCTTCATTAATGAGTCGGAGTCAAGAATAGTTTCTAATGCACATCAACCATTATTAAACCGGAGATGATGTCCAATTCCGTTTCCACCGCATATTTTCTTTCTGTGATACTGAGATATTTTATTGGGCTAGCGCTATGAAATGAAGCAAAATTATGATCACATCTGGTCATATTCATTTAATACAGCTGGCCAGATTTTCTTAGATTAAGATTGAACGCAACTGAAAATCTAAAACAAGAACATTCAATCGTTAGACGACTTGGCACCGTTGCGCAACAATGTTCAAACAAGTTATACTCTAACATTAGTATTCCAATTGAGGACATAGAAATATTGTCCGTGGTCATTCAGGAGTTTGTTGATGGATTCCACCATGCTAAAGAAGAAAAAGCATATTTCCCCCACACCAGAGATAAAAATAGTTTTTCTGAGTATATTCGAAAATTTTTGATTGAGCATGAGCTTGGGCGACGAATAGCCAACATGTTGTCAAGAAGTATCATTGAATGGAGATGCGGCGTAAATGCCAGGGAACCTGTAGCGAGATATTTGAAGGCATATTCAGTATTTATAACTGATCACACTCATAAAGAAGATAAATTCTTTGACCTGGTAGAAGACAAAGGTAGTCTTTCCGAGAAAGAACATATGATATTGTGCGAGCATTATAAAAGATGTCAAACAGATGTAGGTGGCAAAGTTAGAATGGAACAATTGATAAAAATGTTAGAATTTCTTGAGAACAGAGAATGGTCGATGGATGAATAAATGAATGAATGAATAATATCCGGCATAGATAGACTTCTCAATGAAGAGAGAATGGCTAACGGCTTCCATTCATGCTCTCACAGGCAATAATCTGTCACTATTTAGAAAACATACTGGTCCAAGAAGAGTAATGTCAACCCTTGATTCCGTTGTATTTATTCAAACAGTATCAAATGTATCATATGAGTTACAAATTTGGTCATTACTACTGAGGATAACATAGTTTATTGTTTCGCATTAGATTATGGTTACTCAAGTATCAGCAGATCATTCATATTATTACAATATGGTCCATATTCATAGGCATTGTTAATGGCAAGATTATCAACAGGCTTACCTTTAGTTAAACTTGCATTAGATTCATCCAAAAGCAAAGATTGTAAAGTATGTTAAATATCCATATCTAATCAAAATGTTCATTCAAGTATTGGCCAGTGATTCTTACTTAATTATTCGATAAGGTTTCCAGCAGGGCAGCTCCTGATCAGGTAGATATTAGGAATGTTTGATGTATTGTTTATTATAGTTTTTAAACTGCGGAGTAATATCCTCAATTTTCATACCATGTTCTTTTACTATATGTGCTGTAGCGTCTACCCAAAGTTCTTCTTCTGTCCTTCCTCTAGCAACATAATTGCATTCAATCACTCCTGCTCCTGTGTCAAGACACGATAAAGACAACATACTTTAATTGTTAGAAGAGTTATGTATATATTATTTTATTATCTGACAAGATCCTTCCATCTGTTTCTACCCCTTGTATTGCAGGGCATATCCGAACCACATTGAGGACTAATCCAACCTTCATCCTCGATTCTTATCAGACTAAGGCTCGGATGAATTCTACAGTGAAGACGGCTTGGATTCGGTTCAGTTTATTCCCTCTAGCCCTCAGATTATCCAGATTCCATACCAGTTGGTATGATATATGCTACAATGTACGGCAACTCAGAATATTTCCGATGGGGTTGCGATCAGACTCAATGTAACATATGGGCGAAATGAATAATATTGAGATTGATCCTGTTCTGTGGGAGATCAAGTTACGCACATTAGTGAAGTAGACAAATAATACACAACTCTCGTACAAGAACTGAACTATGATTCTTCTGTGCTCTCTCATGAGGTGGCAAGTATGTGGAATGAGGACTTACGAACTCAAAAGTATGTGTGATAAAATCGTTTGTCAACGGTGCGATAACACAAAACCAGAAATCATCTTGTAACCTTAACATACTTAATATCGCTAACTGTTCTCCATCTGTCTTATTTCTACTATTGTTACTAGTGGTTAGGAAATATAAATGTTCTTTCCAGTTGGCAGGTAGTAGTTGTATCTGGACCACCACTAACACAGTGATCAGTTGCTGAATTTGATGCTACTATTGTGTCTGTCCCAGTATTGGTACAGACTGAATATTGGCAAGATGTTATTTGAGTACCATCAGTTGTTCTACCACCGCCAATATTGTCACAAGCCGATCCATTGCTGCAGGCTATATTTTGAATCCTCACATTACTAGAACCAGGAACAGAATTCTCGCAAGAAGATTCGTTTGAACAGGCGAGGTACTAAGTACTCGGACCGCCAAAAACATTATTTGAACAGTCAGAACTTTTTCTACAATACATATTTTGCGAGTTCGTACTGGTACTAGCAAAATTTGTACAAATGGATAGATCTGCACAATTATTATTTTGAGTACTAAAATCACCACTATTACCGCACACTGAACTCTGGTTACAATTATTATTTTGAGTTGATCCACCATTATTAGTGTTGACGCATGTAGAAGTTGAATCGCAAATATTAGTTCCATAAACACTGGGTATATTTGAAATACCATTCGTAGTAACAGCCAATAGAACTAAACTAGTAGCAACGAATGCAACACTGCAAAACAAAAATCTTTTGCTCAACACAAGCAATGTTAAGTAAAAATAAGGATAAAAAGATTCAGTGAACAATGATACATCTGATTATTCCCTTCTTCATGGTCACCCTAAATTACATGAATTTATGGATAATCCCTACACTGTAAACTTGTTAAGCTATGCATAGATGTTCAAGACATGCCAGCTCCACAGAATCCGAAACAATCTAGTTTCTTACATTCGATAATCTAAAGCAGATTTAAGTAACACGCTTGTTACTGGCTATTCCCTTGCAAGTCAATAGGCGCTGTGAAAATCAGAATAAGTCACTAATTGGTCCCTAGTCCATCTTCCTGCAAGAATTTTACCGCTTTTTGATTTATATGGTGGCACGCCGACACCAACCGCAATCATTGTACTCTTATCCTCTGCATGAGGCGAAAAAAATTCTGTAACTGCATCATCAAAGAAAGTAGATCCAGAAGCACCTATTCCCTGTGCGTACGAGGCAAGGTAAATTTTGCCCGCAACTATACTTGCTTCAAACTGTGCGGCCCTATAACCACGGTTGCCATAGGTTTCAAGCACTTGTTCTAAAGGAGTCATAAGAAAGAATACTACACTAGCATCGCTAAAAAGAGATTGCCAAAGGCACAAATACCCAGAAATATCTCGGTGAACATCTTTTTTTAACAAATCTAATGACTTAGAAATTCTATTGAAAAAATAACTTCCTCTCGGCAAACCCTCTACATCATTGACTATGAAATAAACCTCGGTAGTACTATTTTCAGATCCTTTTGTGAAATCCAATGGCAAAGTTCCACTAGAGCTGTGTAGTATGTTAGATAATTGCGCAAAGGAAATTGAATTGTGAGAAAATCTTCGAGATGAACCTCTTTGAAGGATAGTTTTGCTCAAAGAAAGACTGTGTGAATAATTTGCTGATAATAGTGGAATGCTTTCTAGTATCGATAGTTGCGTAGTTCTATTTTGTTCAATCTTAAAATCGGTGTTTACCCATGTTGTTACCTCATGAGTACTATTCAGCTTTGAGGCTTCGTGCATTTTCCAAATCGAATCATATTCAACCTCTCCTTTTGGGGACAAAGCAAGTGTTTCGTGAATTAGTAAAGGTATCTCCACTTTCTCTGCTGTTTTCTTCACAGAGGATGAAGTATTGGACGAGCCTATAGATAAACTTGCCAAGGCTATTGCAGCTTCGTGTCTATCGTCCAAGCAGATAAGCTTGTTAACTTCGTCGTCGATGAATCCTAGTCTCAAATTCAGATTTATTCCTATAGAGTTAGTCGTCGATAGAAGATTTGCCGCCATAACACCCGAATCCCAAAACCAGTGACGATATGAACGATCCCTGTATTTCCATGCGTTTCTCCAGGCAATGGATGAAAATACAATAGTGGCTGGAGAATTACTTATAGTAGCATAGTCTCCCGCAGCCTCAGAAAGATAAAAGCGGTAATCACCTTCTCGAAGACAAGTGAGAGAAAAATCACCAGGGTTGAAGTGATATACTCCAGATTTTAACCCACCTAGATCTTTACATATAATGTATAATTCAATTGGATATAGAGCTCCAGTTGCAGATGCGGCCCGCATGAAAAATCTATCATTACCATATTTTATCTCGCGTGTAACTCCGCCGGTAAAAAATAAGATCTCTGCTAAGACTCCTAAATCTATTTCATAAGATCCAGACTTTATCAGTCCAGCAGCACTTATCGCCTCTAGAGCTACAGTGTCTGGTTTAGGAAATTCGGTTGGAAGTGGAATTGATGGTAGACTTTTGTAGAATTTAAAAGGGCTGGGCTTGTTTCCAAAATCTAGACGGTGCCCTGGCATCTGTATGCTTATTTCGGAGTGTTTTGTAGTTTCGTGAAAATTCTCCGAATGAAAAATTTCTTCATTTCCCAAGCTGGTGTCAATTATAATAATAGTGACACTCATATAGCATTTACATTGTTTGTTATGGCAACTACAGTGGTTGTTGAGAACATTTCACCTGACATGCGAGTGCTTATCCTTCGTTAATCTTTGTAAGGGTAAAGCACCAAACTAAAAGAAAACTGATATCAAATTAAGCATCGTTGCTGAATACTAAAATAGATTAACGTAAGTTTATAGTAATACTAACCTCGACAACCTGACTTAGAAATCCTAAATTGGGAAGACTGGAACTAGATATTCCCTCGTGCAATAGTTGCGTAATGGCAATCTTGGTTGTCTGTATCTCTAGTTAAGCAGCAGACCTTCTGCCGCGCGAGCACCGGACAAAATTCCTATACTTATTGCGCCTGATAACATTGCCATCATTATCGCCAGAAATCGATTCATTAATCGTAATTGTTTGTGCTGTTATTTAAGTTCCAGGGAAAATTAACACACACAAAATTTCTGATCCAAAAAAACTTTATGAATAACATAATATACATCGTAGCCAAAACCTGTTCTATATAATGCATCGTATTCTCATATATAGTTTGTATTCGTTGTCGTGATTTATCATGGTAGTAAGACAGACCTCTTTAGTATTTCAGACTGTCATGGCAGCATCAATTTTGGTAATTGGCCTTATTGTTGGCCCAGCATCTGCTGCCTCGAATCCTCAACAATTTCCAATTTCAAAAGTTGAAGGACTTGGAGTTAAGTGGTGGCAGTGGGCCTTCTCATTTCCCAGTGACGATAGTCCTCTTACAGATCCGACAGGAGCGAGATGTGACAAAGGTGATCTAGGGGGATTATTCTTTTTAGCAGGGGTTGCTGGACCTATTAACACAGGAGAACCAGTGGAAAGGACTTGTAATGTCCCTACATCGCGAGGTCAATCAATCTTGATACCGATATTAAATGGAGCTTGCTTGTTAACAACGCCATGCGCATTTCCATCGACACCTGTCAACAACATAAAGAAAATGCAAGATGAACTTAAAGAGCTTGTCAATGGGGTAAAAGAGGTCAGAGCGTTTGTTGATGGTACCCAATTAGATACCAGTAATTCTAGAGTTCAATCAGCACTATTCCCAGTTAAGGTAGCAAATAATAGTCCGTTTGATCAGCCTCCCGATTTTCCTACTCCACCAGGTAGATTTATGGCAACTGCTGATGGCTACTGGCTGTTTCTGAAGCCTCTGAGCCAAGGGCCACATGTTATACAAGTGCAAGGATTCGTACCAATAAGCCCAACCGATGATTTCGTGATAGACGTGACATACCATATTACTGTCAAATAAAAGTCATCGATATCTCTGGCCCATTAATTGCATTGACGCCTGACGATTAGTATTACCATTAGCTCATGTTACTAAATTAACGTAGGTTATGCTGAAGCTAAACAGGGCCCAGGACAAACAGGCTGGTAGATTCAAGATTATATCATTGTCCATCAGATGGATGCAAAATAGGATAATTACAATAGAGCGATGAGTCGAGGTCTTTATCTCAAGCCAAAACCCCGACCCATCGGTTGGCATGCACATTAACTTATAAAAGTGATAAAAAATTTTGAACCATGACCATACAGAATCATGTATAGCGTTTGCTTATTGCACAAATATTGAAACGATTCAAAAAAATGAAAAAGAAAATGCAAGTAATTTAGAATTTGTGTGACAGTTCTTCAATCACTAAATACTTTGTTACAATATTGGACAGTGAACTATTAGGAAATATTACAAATACCTTTTTCACATTCATCGTACTGCTGGGAAGTAAACCAATTCACTAGGCCATGGGTTGTGAGCTTTTTCCATGGTCCAGCATATAAATTTCCTAACTTACTTTATCTGAAAGTGAACTATTAGGGATATTTTTATTAATTTTCTTCACCTTAGCATATGTGCAGTCATGAATACAAGTTGGACCTTGGGTTAGTGGCCTTATTCTAGGTCCAACTTTCTTAATTAAGTTGAGATGGATGACAAGAAAATTGGCTAATAGAAGCAAGTGATTCAGTCACAAATTCTCCTAACTAAATACTGAAATATCGGATCGTCAAAGATTCTCTGATATGGCTTTGGGAGAAAAACTCTTTGAAGAAGGTGGCAACATCGTGGTGGTCAAAGTGGTAAAAGTACATCCAATCGAAGGAGTAACAACAGAAATTACCTTCACTTCTGAAATCAAAGGAGAAGGTAAATTTCCCAGTGGCAAAAATCTTGGCTCAGGTACAATGACTAAATATTCACAAGGCATAATCGATGCAGCGTATCAAGGAACCTTTACAACCCAAGATGGAGATCAGTTCATGTGGTGGGCGCATGAAAAATGCAAAATAGTTGAAGGCGGAAGAATCAGAGGGCTAGTCATAGTAACTGGATTTACGAATTCAGAGAAATTATCTTGGATGAATAATTTGGTTATGGCACTGGACGTGGATGGCTCAGTGTCTTCCCAAGAATTCAAAGCAACTGCATATGAGTGGAAATAGTACGGCAACTGTGATGTGATTGTGGAACTGTGCGGTTAATGTTGTGGTATCTCTTGTGAAGATCATGTCTGTATCTGTCTTCATAGCTAATTCGTTGTTGTCTTTAGTATAGTTTTTACCCTTAGTAGCGCCGACTGTTAACGGCCAATTGATTGTTAATTAGATATTATACTACAACCCACATAGACATTTACGATAAGAAACAGTATGTAGATCCTGCTGTTGAAAAGATGTAATAGTCCTTGGACTCAAAACAGCAAGTTATCACTATCCTAGATATTATAATCAAAATCAGTTTGACAATGCTTCTGCTACCAGTTTAGATAAGAATATTTTGTAGCATCTCTTTGATATTCTATTAGTCCATAACCGATTAGGTCCCTTAAACAGTCTCTTATTTGTGTGTACGACAAGAACATATACTACAATCAATTTTGTCATGATCATCCCTTCTCGGTCTTCTGATGCGGAATCCAGAATTGAAGCAAAAATCTCATGTCTGCTGCGGTTCCTCATAATTCATAATGCTAGAGACAATGGTACTTAGGTAAAACAGAACTTAAATCTAGATTAATTTTCCAACTTTCAACTGATCTATTATCTAGGTAGATCATTGTTAGTCCATAGAGTGAGTAGAACTGTCGGAGTTGGTCGCCTTAGATAAGTTACTCTGTACCAGTAGAGGGCTTGGACAATATCCGTAGCCTGCTGACCAGAATTAGTACTGCCCCCGCAGGAATAAAGAGAACAAATAGTAATAGCAGGTAGGCTAGATCCCCAGGATCCATTTGATTGCCAAGGATCATTATTCCAAATATAATTAGAACTATTGCTGGAATTACTAGTGCTAATATCAACATGTCAAAATATTTGTTCATTATTTTCCATACAGGCGACGAAGAAGACGATGATCTTGATATATGTTGAATTCGTAGTCCTAAGACAAATGATGATGTACCTATCAGAAAAGAAACTATTGTGAGAATATTCTGTGTAATGGCAGGAATAAGTACTATTGGAATTTTTGTTTCAGAGAGAGAACTTTCTGCAAATACAAATGAAGTAAACAGACTCGATGTGACCAATTGAATCAGAAAGAAAGCAATTACTGAACCTAATGTTAATTGGTATCCGACCACTTGAGAAAAATTAGATATGTGCACTATTTAGGCAGATCGGAATAATTCTTCATTTCTTTTCTGCTTTATCGCATAGTTCCGTTCACTTTAACTTTCAAATATTTTATTGGTCGTTATTATTTACACGAACACCTTCATCATTGGGCTCCAGGTTTCGAAATCCCCCTGGGCCCACTTTTAGTTATGATACCTCCCTCCCCCAAATATTCTCCCCCAGAATATTAGTCCATTAGTCGAAAATAAAACGTGCAAGTATGTCCAAAATGTAAGAGCGATTATATAAAACTTAGAGGATCCAAGAAAACTAATTTGTAATTTCTACGGACTGACTGAATTGAATTTAACATTGAATCAAATTGAAGTTTGGAAACGAACCAAACCTTTAGATAAATGAAGACTAGGACTCCAGGACAGTGTTTGGGGTCTCGGCAAATCCTAGCCATTAACCTATGACTTAAAACTACCTTAAGAAATGGGTCTTGTTTACTATTAAGAAAGTCCATCAGATTGGTAGATGTCCAACCGAATCGCTGAAAAACCCATTGACAACGTTGAAGCGCCACTGAGTATAATCATTTCACTACTAATACAGGACAATGTGAATATGTTACTACTCCGCTCGCAACGCTACCCAGCAACATTCTTCCAAATCCAGACTTACCTTTACTGCCAATAACAATCATATCTATATTCTTCTTCTCTGCAAACTCCACAATCTCTTTTACGATTGATGTATATTGAACAAGAACAGTGGTCTCAACGCTCACTTTGTTTTCTGTCGCCTGTTGTTTCACTTTGTCTACTACGTGGTGCGCTCTTTCACTTTCAACCGCCTCAATTTCTTTCTCCCTGCCAATATTCGCATACTCGAATTGACTATATGGGACAGGCGAGACGATAAATAATACAATCAATTCTGCGTTGTTGCTTTTAGCCAAGTCAATCGCAAGGGCGCTAGCGTCTAAGGATGGATCAGAACCATCTACAGCAACTAAAATCTTTCTGAGAGACAATAATTACTGATGATAATCCTTATTTTATTAATTTTTCATCTGTCCAGTCAGCGTTTACCTGAGCTAATGAAATCAACCTTCCCATAGTCACTTACTGGTAAGTTCTGGACAATAGCGATCCAGTGTAGATACTCGTTAAACCTCCTGTAGATCCCGGACCTGGAGTTCACCTTTAATTTTCTTCACATCAGTTAATTTCATCAATTGCTTGTAGTGATGAAATAAAACAGAAATAGTGATTGATTGAAATACATTAGGAGTTGCTTGCATCATACAAGCCGAGTTGTAAAATCTGACGTAGGAGAACATTTGGTCAAATGACCTCCTGTCTTTCAGATTCAACAACGACCTAAAATCACGCCATTTCGTTCGCTCCATTTCAGCCGCGATTCTAAAAGATAGGATAGTTGCCCATCTACACTTTGCAATGTGGTGTAGATATAAAGCGAGTATGACTAAAAGGAGAGGGAGACTACTTTTTAGTCATAGTCTTATTCAATATCTAGGTCCCCATTCATCGTTGATATCTTCCCAAAATTCATTATCAATCTCGTGTACCGTGAAATCCTTTTTCTTGCTACTTCGGCGATAGGTAGTTGTACACCATTCTACATTATCGAGCAGGAACAGTAAATGAAAAGATAATCGTATCCTATCCTGCAATCACATCCTCACAATTAGTGGCTACATCATGATCTACACTTATTTTAATGACTACCGAGTAAAAATCACAAGACTCTCAGTCGTATGATTAAATCAGTATATTAGTAAATGTGCTGATACACTAAAATAGATTCTTGCCCATCTAAAAATGGGGTTAGATCATGTTATTTCGGCCTTTTGTCGTTGCAGGAACAATACTCGTGGCGTTCGGTATAGTATGTATTTGGATTGGGTCTAGCATTATTTTACTTCAAGAGGAAGGGGAAGGATTCAGGATTATTGGCTTAAGGTTTTTAATTGGTGGATTAATTTCAATCGCTATTGGTTTCATAGAAAAGCATTACTTACTACTAAGATATCTTATGAGGCAGGCGAGTAGTAGGGTTAAGCCTGCGAAGAATAATTCAGATTACTATAAACCTTAAGCTAGGTATTTCAAATCCCCCATAATTGATAACACCAGTTAAGAAAGTAATTATCGCAACACTGAAAAATGAAGATCTGTCAAATCGTGAGCAAAGTCCAGATCAAAAACAATAAGAGCAATAAGAGCAGAAGAAAGAAGAACCCGACCAGTTTCAAGAGCAGAAGCAGGATAAGCAGGATGATAAGGGCAACAATGGAACCGAAACAAACAACAACAACAACAAGAATATGCTTAATCTGGAGATTCTGATGAAAAAAGTCAGAAGCTAATCAAGAAGTTCAACCTAAAGATAAAGAACCAGACTCACCAAAGGACGACGAAAGAAGCAGTGAAAAAAGTGGTGAAGTCAATATTGAGAGCTTAGGAAATTGAACAAAGGATATTCCATAGATGGTTGGCGACTCTGATTGCAATTGTATCATATTCATGGATGCTTTCTTAACCAAAATCGCGGCGCGTACCTTTTTAGTCAAAAATCGCGGCGCGTACCTTAATACAAATTAATTTTGAGCGAGTACCTAGTACCCACGAAATGGGATTGCAATGTCAAATTCAAAGAAAATAAATAGCTTTGGACAAACAAGATGGATTAAATTGGCTCCTGACTCGATACCGGCCATATTTGTTACTTAATAATCTAGTTATTAGTAGTATTATTATCGAAGTTAAACGGTCTATGTCAACAAGTTGTGTCATGACGGACACAAGAAGTAACAAGTGTTGTAAGAAATTAATTTTGCGAAGTCTTGAATGACAGATAAATTTGGCTTTAACTGTGAGGTAAAAACAATATTCTTTCATACCCTTGCGTTAACCTATTTCAAAATTACCAAGATGTTAATACTATGAATCTTATGAGTGTTGACGAATGTTCCTCTATTAAAACCTAGGACATGTACAACATGTGCTTTTCATTGTGGTTCTTCCCATACACTTATCCTGACCTGCTAGGAAATGAGAAGCGATAGTTTATGCTAAAGTACAATCGACCTTGTACCACCTTTCCATCTTTCTAGGAGGCATCCCCATGCTCGGATTAACCATGTAAGTATTATAAGACAGAACGGTTAGAAATGAGTTGTGGGATTGGAGGACAAACAATACAAGTGCGCTCGATGTGGAGTTGCATTCAAGTCAGAGCAGGAGGCAAAAGAACATCTTCTGCAAGAACATCAACCTTAGACAGACTTGACAAACAGAAGCAGAATATTTCGTCATCCTTTGCATGATTCATTAAGTATTGAATCTCCTACCAAAATGTATGATTTATAGATTTTCTTCTCAGTAAATCAAATTACGTAATGCCGAACATCTGGAGCTGTCTTCAAATAACCACCGCTATCCAGACGGTCTCTCTTTGCCAGTAACTGAAAAAGTACCTTTGGTTTACCAAATTCTCATTTACAAATTCCTAATGATAAACTCTAGTTCCTAATATCCCCAACTATTGGTCGGGTTGTTTGTTGGTGGTTCAGTACTTGTCTGTCCCACTGCTTACCTAGATCCTCTGTATAATCAAGAACATGTATACCCGCTTTTGGATTGAGAATTGATTGACAGCGCAATATCCCAACATTCTTTTCATAATGCGATTGCCTCTCCAGATAAATCAGCAACCATAATGTCAAATGCAATTAACAACCACAATTATCTAAATTCTTGATTAACAGTATGTCCAAGATATGCTGCAAGGTAGCATAAAGTTTTTTTCATTATCATCAAATTTCTCGCTCTTCTTTATTCTTCTAATATTCATCTCAGCATTTTGTTATTTAGGTACATTCTTTGGGCAAACCCAAGGATCTGCCAGCTGTATTTCATACGATGCCTCAGATATGATAGTATCAATATCATGTAGGGGTGCTAATTTGAGAGATATTCATAACCAGCTAAATGACCCTAATATATTGAGGATGGAAAGTGAGGATGGGATATGGAGATTAAATGCTGGAATTGTGGTAGAGGAAGGCGCTACGTTTCACATTAACTCATCAGATCTTTCTTGGCTAAAGATACTCTCTAAAAAAAGTGAACAAGGCAAGCAAGAAGGCGATGAAAAAGCAAAAACAAATATTATTGAAGTGCATGGAAGTTTGAAGATTGATTCTATCAGGTTAACATCATGGGATGCTTCCACAAACGATTACATAAGAAATCCAGGGAGTAGAGATTTAAGCGAAAATCACGTGGAGATAGGAACTCCAAGGCCGCATATTAGCATAGAGTCTGATGCAACAGGTACAACTGACATAACCAATTCAGAGTTGGCTTATCTGGGATATGAAGGCGGAGTTGGAGCTGGCCCCGACGATGGGATAACATACTTCGGTGGCGACGGCAGTGTTATTAAAAATAATGACATACATGACCTCTACTTCGGTTTCTATTCTAATGGAGTAAGTAATATCACGATAGAGAAGAATGCAATACACCATAATGTACATTATGGCCTTGATCCTCATACCGGGACTCATGACATGATAATAAGAAATAACCGGGTATACGACAATGGCGGCATTGGCATAATCTGTTCTCTAGACTGTTTCAATATAATGATTGAAAATAATAAAGTCTACAATAATACCAAAATGGGTATAATGTTTAGTAGGAACATGTATGACTCTATAGCAAGGAATAACGTTATCAGTCATGAGGATAAGGGTATAGTTATTTCTGAATCACATGATAATCAGATTTACAACAATGATATCTCAGATAGTGGTCGTGGCATTGATTTGGATAAAGAATCAGTAGATAATATGATACAGGGTAATGTAATACGGAATATCCCAGATCCAACTGATGCTCTTCACATAGAAGAGGGAGCGGCTGATAAAAATACAGTGCACTCTAATAAGATAATAAACTCTAACGAAGTTGTAGAATCAACCAATGACTCAGATGAAGATGAATTGGTAGAATCAACCAATGCAGATGAAGATGAAATTGAGTCAACAACACCACCCTCAATTTTGCAAGAAAATAACGACCCATTTTCCTTCCTGGAGAAATAGAATGGCCTGAAATTTGAGGTCACGATAACTCAAAATCAAAATCAATACAACTTCTGCCACCTCCAAATAGATTAAATCAAGGATAAGCATTCTTGCTGCTGCCTATACAATGCCTAGAAGACCCAAATCATTTCATCTTTGCAATGTCTCAATTGTGGTTCATGGGAATTGATTACTTTAGTATATTGCATTTAATGACTCACTGAGAGGAAATATTATTATTTAGCCCATGCAATAATCTTCTAGAAGAAATGGGTAGTATTTTGCTACTTATAATTGTCAGCTTTTCTGCCTCGCTATGCCTGGTTAACTCTGTCTATGGGCAAGCCTTCGAAAACTGGCAGACCTATATGGACCCTGCCAAAAGATTCACTTTATTTTATCCCCCTGATCTATTGCCAACAGGTAGGGAAAATTTCTTAAGTAGCACCGACTTGACCCTCGGTAACCCGAATTTTACTAGAGAGTTTAAGATTGCAATAACCTATAACGACGATGACACATCACTTGCAAATTACGCTGAAGGTCTTGAAATATCACCGGAAAAATATTTGCTAAGTGTGGAACAACAATTAAAACCATCATATTCTAACTACGATTTGAAAGGAGAATCTTTACAATCAAATGATCTATATGGATTTCCAACAGTAAGTAACATCATAGATTACACTAACCATTTTGGCGAAGCAGGCCGAACGATGAACACTCTTGCGGTGGTGAATGGCAAGGGCTCTTTCTTGTTCTCTTACTCTAACGGCCTTGAAGACTTTGAAGAATATCTTCCAGTCGTCAGACAAATTATGAAATCCATAATAATTCTAAAATAGTATTCGGTATGATTCTGTTGCCACATTAGCAAATCAACAGAGTAAGTAATGGCGTATTGCTACAACTTTTCGGATAGTTTAGAGCTTGTCGTTTTTAGTACCCTAAGTGAATAATGATATTTTCAAATTGCGAGTATATTCATTACCTTTTATAGAAAATGTTATTGTAGCTGAGCTTCCGTATTTAGCCCAGAATGTAATCAATGCGCACATATACCAGGAATAGTCACAGGTACTCTTGTTTACTTTCAACATTGTATTTTAGAAGTTTCTGTATTTCAGGATCTATTACAAACTTGCAATAGGGAGAGTTTCTATTATTTTGGTAGTAGTCCTTGTGGTAATTTTCTGCTGCATAGTAATGGGTGAATGGAATAATTTCGATAACAATGGGATTCTTGAAAACACCTTCTTTTCCAGATCATTTTTTGATTTTACAGCAACATCCCTCTGATTAGAACCGTTGCAACTTCAATTGATCCTCCAACTATTCTTAGTTGAAATGCTATTAACATTTTTTCTTATCATTTTTGGAAATATTGTTCAGGGTTATTATTTAATACTTTTCTAAGTGCCAGTTAAAAGGCATGCCTGTTTGAAATAATTAAATTGAATCCGAAAATCAAAAGTGGGACTGGAGCTGCTTTTGTAGCTATGATTCTGGTGACGGGAGTATTAGCAATTTCATCAAGCTCTCATATTCAATCAGCCGAAGCAAAGAATGACAAGGAGAAATATGACAACTTAAGAGAAAGTACAAGGAAAGAAGCCGAAGCAACGCCAGGGATTACTAAAAGAGGAGACTTAGATATAGGTGGTAGTAACACAAATACCAGCCCAGCAATTGGAATTGCAGGAGCTGACGGCATAAGCGAATTGGAGGCTGATAGTACTAATGGAACGGATGGAGCCGATAGTACAAGTATAAGCGAAATGGGAGCTGATGGTACTAACAGAACAGATGGAGCCGATAGTACAAGTATAAGCGAAATGGGAGCTGATGGTGATAGCACACCAGATATGGCGGGCTACGCAAGTTAATAAGTGCCAGGACAGAAATATTAAGTCAAACGCTTATTGAAGCTCTGCGTATTCTACCTCCAATCATCAATTACACATATGTCTTCCCTATGATAACCTGGATCATTATTCTTGGTCATAAGGACACCTTGAAATTCGGTTCTAAAACCCTTTGCTATCATTTTTCGGTAAGAGTCTAAGTTACCTACGTTAACTCCTGCCACCAGTTTTAATAGCCCTCGTGAAGCAGCAAAGTGTTCACAGGAGTTAAGAAGATTCTCAAACATATCTAGAGCTGATTGCTGGCCATTAGAAATAGTGGCACCAAACTTGACATAGCATGTATTACTCCCAGCTTCTGTTCCAGCTCCACAGTGACATACTGCAAGTCCACAAAGATTCATGTCTTTATCTCTCATCAGAATGGTATCCCCTAGAGTCTGCTGAAAGACAGACTGTACTTCAGATCCAAGATTCAAGCCACGATAGATCGAATCAGTTAGCGAAATGGATTCTTTAATAATGTCAGATCTACTACTTTCATCAAAACTTGAATATCTAAAAAAATTCGAACTCAGTTCTCCATTCGGGGTGGAGTTCTTGGGCATTATAGGCTTCGACATTACGGAGGTTAAGAACCTTGGCCAAAAGTTATATTTTTGGTAAAAATGAATATGTTTAGCACTATTGGCGAATGTTAGGAAGCCTATATGCTTTACATTGTGCTGTCTAAAGCTTTCCATAGTTCGTTCAAGCAAATGTTTTCCAATGCCCTTGTCCCATAGATCGGGACGTACCGTAAGGGGCCCAAATATGCCAACACTACCCCAAATTGTTACAAAATTTGATCCAACTATTTCACCATCTATATAGGCGCCTAATGATAGTGAAGGATTTGTCTTAAATCGCGTAAATACGTAATCTGCATCCCCAAAGAAACTCATTGGATCAGGTAATCCGAGAAAAGTACCAAAGGAAAGTCTGCATATTCTGTCTGCTTCTTTCAGATAAGTTTCTGTTAAAGGACTGACGACAGATTCCATGTTTCTCATCAAGTCGTCAAACTAGTAAAGGGTTGTCCATAATAA
This sequence comes from Nitrososphaeraceae archaeon, assembly GCA_044870745.1. Lineage (GTDB taxonomy): Archaea > Thermoproteota > Nitrososphaeria > Nitrososphaerales > Nitrososphaeraceae > TA-21. The sequence continues at coordinate 51,053 of JBIOZE010000060.1, forward strand.
GTTGGATTGGTATGTCATATCGAACAGTTAAAATATATATTTTTCATAGTAGTTCGTCTAAAAATACACGTATTGAAATATTGTTATATTTATGATAAATTTTAAGAGGAATTGACGAAGTTAAGCATTTCTTTGCAGCATTTCGGTAATTTGCTTTACCATAGGAAAAAATTATAGGCCAGGGCGAACAAGACGAATGCGAGCAGATGCCCAGGCCCATGCATATAGTTGAGACAATATTTAAGGGTCTAACAAATTATTAAATTGATTGAATAGTTTTCATAGACTAAGTGGTTCAGGATATCATAACGGTTGTGGCTTCGTACTTATACGATATGATACACGAACAGGTTATTCTATCACAAAGACAGGAATATCTGGGAACTCTTCTCCCAAGCTAACCATTGTACACTTGGACAATTTAGGATAACTCTCTGTGTCTACGGCAGAAATACATACTTCAATTTCATCATCTACATCAGCAGAATTGTTGGGTATCTCGAAATACCTAATAGAATACTCTGTATCCAATGCTTTTTTTTCATCCCCATCAGCTGCATCCAAAACATTGTCCTCTTGAGATTGATTAAGGACATGAACTTCTATTGCCGGAGGTATACTATTTTTCTGAACCCATATGGACGGATAAACTAGAACAACGGGTAGGACAAAATTATCTTCTTGCGAAGACTGAGCCCATACGCTAGAGTAAAATGTGCTAACCATGACAAGTGACAAGATTACTCCCAGCAATTTTTTCAGCATACCTGCCCCATCAAATAAATCCAGACTATTTATTAATATTGCTTGTTGATAACACTAACGTTCCTTTTGCAAATGCCCTAAATGAATTTCGAAAAATTAGAAGGCAAGAATTTAATTACTTTTAGAGGATTCATCTATGATAAATAAATTGGCACAGACTTAAATAAATTAGCATATATACCACAATTAGCACTAATTCGTAATTGACATTTTGAGATATATTTGCCTAGGTTATTCAAACAGATGCCTTATCGATGGGTCGAGACAAATAGCATACGGCAACGCTACCAGAATTGTTTACATTAGTTTGGCGTATGATGTAAAAACCAATACAATGTCACATTCATAGACAAACCTTATGAATGCAAAAACAAATGAAAAGAATTTGGTTACGGCAGTACCACGAATTGTCCTGCCATTACTGGAAGGTGATATTTGCAGTAAAAGGGGAATATACCTGTGTGGTCTGCGGTAAATGTCGCATTTCCGTTCTCAGCGAATCCTAGATCGATATCCACTTTGTAAGGATCACCTATAGTAAACGAATGTCTTTCAGTTTCGACTTCATCCACGTTGTAGAACTCGACTGTTACCTTATCTCCTTTATTTGCGACAAGCGTCTTGACATCGTATGAATCGCCAGCTATTTTCAGTTTTTCCTCATCGACATTGTCAACTTCTGAAGTGAACACATAGAAAGTTTTTTCTCCTGGCGTAGACATTGAAAGAATTGTTCCTGCAGGTCCTGTGTTATTGGTCGCTGAACTCATCTCCATTTCTTCAGTTTCAACCGTCTCATTTTCAGTCTGTGCATAAGACTGAAGATTTGTTCCTGGTCCCATTGCGAGGCTCAGAATGGTTAGAGTGACTCCAAGCGCAGTTAAGGTACTTCTCGTTGTTGGTTTCATAAGCTAATTTTGTAATATAAACATCTAGTACTTAAATAATATCCATTATCTGATGTAAAATAGGCAAAAATTACCATCCCAATGAAATGTACCAGGTTATACGTAACTTCTAAGTTGCGTATAGCCATGAACTCCGATAGTTATAGGCTTGGAACGTAACAATTTTTCTGATTCCTCTTCCTACCTCCATAGTTTTTGACGAAACCAGGAGACAAGCGCATGGTCTGAACGTAGTAATTATGATTTGATACTATTTGTGGATAATTACGGGTAGGTTACTAAAGCAGCAAATTAAGTCTACTTGTTCCTCATATCATTGATCTGTTCCCGTGGAGTTTTTTTAATAATATTTCTCAGAATCTGTTATATCTATGGTAATGAAGGGCTTTCTAGATATGTGAATGTCTAGTATCACCATTTGGAAAAATAGCCCAAGACATGCATCTTTCTTATTTCTTATACTTGCATCAGTAATCCTTATCGTGATATTGAATCCACATACAGTCTCTGGAGGTACTGTAGTAGGTAACGCCCTTAAAAATTATCTATTTGGAACAATGCAAAGTGATACGATTATGGGAGAGGAAGATAATGATAGATTATTCGGATTAGCGGGAGCGGATCTGATATATGGAGGAAGCGGAGGAGATATCATCGAAGGTGATCAAGGCAATGATTTTTTAAACGGTAATGATGGAAATGATCGAATAATTGGTGGACAAGATGCTGATAACATATTGGCTGGTGACGGTGATGATATCCTTATCGCAAGTTACGCAGTTAATTCATCATCAATAAGAGATTATGCAAGTGATTCACTAATGTGTGGACTCGGTAATGATACTGCGTACATAAATCCTGAAGACAATGATACTGCAAGTGCAGATTGTGAGAACATTGCATCCAATTTTGCATCAGTTATTTTGCCATAATGACAGATTTTGAATGAACAGTATCAAGTAAACGATCCAATATTTTTTGGTGCTATCGACCGCAATTGGTTGTTTGATATGCGATGCAATTCATCATTTATTTACTGTGGTTATTAACAAAAACATCATTTTAATAATTTGCTTCATTATATTTACTGCAGTGCCAAAAATCAGAAATAACGCTATTCCCAAAGAAAGATAGTAAAATTTAAAAAAGTTGAAAAGGTAAAAAAAATTAAAAATATCTTAGAATACTGTATTTTTACGGAATCGGATACTAAATATTACGATGAGGAAGGGCCTGAAAAAGAAAGTCAAAAATATCCAGAAAAAGAAACTGAATTAGAAAAATTGACGACATTTACGTGGCATGATTTTACTTTATTCCTAGAAAACAAGATCGCTTGGGGGAAATTATCAGGCATAAGTGCAACCCTAATTAGGAGATCCAACGGTACTTGTTAAGTTAACTTTTCAGTAAATATTACTTCACATGGAAATCGTACTGATAGCAATCCAGATGTTAATTATAATCCTCCTCTTATACTTAGGTTTAAAAATAAATCTGTGGCAGTCTTATTTACGGTAAATATTGAAACAGAGCCATACAAAAGTAACGTATATCATGGTTTAACCGTAAGATGCGCATACTCTAACGAACCAAAAGATTCAAGCTATGAGGTAGGAGTAGCACCCTATAATGAAGTAGAAAAGGTAACAATGAGCAGGGCTAGTGGCAGACCTATATCAATGCACGGAATAATATTTTATTCCGTAGAAATCGTGAACCAGTACTCGGATATGATATGATTCCATCATATCACTAGCGGTTAGAAATTTTTTGATTAGAACAACCATAACATGATTCTACGTATTCTTAAAAACCTTTGGTTGAACACGAAATTTTTTGACTATCCCTTTCAACATGCACCTTTGCTCCGCCTACGAAGGCATGCTTTCTAAACACTGGAGTAGCACTGTAAAGAGGAGTATTACCGACTGCAAGTGCTCCTGTTGTAAGGCCATTGAAAGATATCAATACTGCTCCTAACCTTTGATTCGCATTTCATCTTAGATTTTTCTTTTTGCTGGAAATACGTAATTATTTTAACTAACTCCAGGAAATATTTATATAAAATACTTAAGAAAATGATATCATGGGAAAAAACACCATACGTTTAACCTTAGGCATTGCCTTGATTCTCTCAGGGCTACTCGTAGTAGTTGTAAATATTAGTAGTCAGGTATCTGCGCAAGAGGCCCCAGTTGACGTCGAAAATCTAAAGCAAATATTGAATGCAACTCGTACTGCTATTGAAGCCAATGACATCCCTGGAGCATTAACTCAACTAGATTTGGCTGAAGAACAATTAACTGGCGGAAGTAACGTGACAAATAGTAGTAACATGACGAATGCTACAATGACAGCATAATCCTCTTTTTATTTTGCATGTCTTAGCCTATCCACTATTATTTTTTTCAGATACTTCGATTCCCCTAAAATGGATGGTGACTAAGTTCGGGTAGTACTTTTAAAAGTACTCCTTCAGTTCGAATATACAGATAAAGATACCCCAAGGATGATTAAAAACTCCTTCCTGGGTGAGAGTATCATCTAACATCATAAATCATGTAAAATTGAAAAATTAAGCACTTGGTTCGAGAGATTCAGGAACAGCCATTATATTCACAAAGGCCCTGTGAGTCATTAGTTTGAGAATGTAACATCTAAATATAAAATATCAAATGTGGTTGACTTTAATCTAACTTGGTATCGGGGTTAATTGGATTCGTGTGAGCATTACCTACTTTATATCCAATGAGTCCTCCTATGAATGAGTAACTCCTCTTCTGTAGTCACACGCCAACCACAGATTTCACACATTATGAGACTAGAGATTTCATCTATTCCCTTTGGTATTCCCACGGTGAGAATATTATCGAGTTGAGTAATCCTATGACCTCCCAATCTATTCGAGAATAGGTACTGTGTTATCATTAATTCAATTATTTTTTTTACGTTATTCAGTGCATTATTACCATTTTCCTTCAAGAATAGTCTAATTTCATCGCCGGACAAATCTGATGAGATCTCGGAATTTAATACTACTTGCGAAGCTGAAATGTGCTTGAACAACTCCTTAGCCAAAGGTTCATCACCTGCAAGGCTTATTATCATATCAGGTTCATATCTCACGATACTAATCAGTATGTCGATAGATAATTAGTCTTTAGTAATGTTCAAGAAGGCATTTCAATAACCCTAAAATTGGTTGCTGGGTATGGATATTAACATCCTTTCTTCAAATTGTCAAGGATATCTTTCTGGATTAGTTGCATTTTCATCCCATGCTTTTAATTTACTATCGTTAATTTGTATATATCCAAAATGCTTGACAATTGCTATGATTTTGAACGAAACTATAGGAACACATATGTCAGAGTCAAATAGTCAAAGTTCGCCCTTTACTGCCAAATAAATATTTATAACATGAGTCTTAATGAATTCCTAGAACAATAATTTTGCAAATATGTCTTGAGGTTTTATCGGAATTTGTTAGTTTGTCAAATTAAGAGATAAATCAGTATTGCCAATAGTATTAATTATGTGTGGATTACCAGGGGTTGGGAAGACTACTATAGCAAGACAACTTGCTCCACTGATAAATGGAGTTGTTCTATCTACAGATAAAATAAGAAAAGAGATATTTTACAAACCGTCATATGGACGTCGAGAAAGAAAATTGATCTATGATATTTTGACCCTCTTAGCCAAATACCTATGTGCCTCAAATGTCAACTGCATCCTTGATGCAACATTTTCAAAAAAAAGATCACGTCAAGAAATACGAAATAAATTGAATCTTTGTTCTAAAGACATCAGCATAATTGAATGCATTTGTCCTGAGGATATCGTAATTGCGCGCCTTAACAGGCGAAAAGACGATTTTTCTGATGCTAACTTCGCAATTTACGAAAACATGAAAAGAATCTATGAACCTGTGGAAGAAGAACATGTGACTGTTGATACAAGCAAAATTTCAATAAAAGATATTGAAAGAATTGCTAAAAATATACTGAAGAGAAATTGAACAGAACGAAAAGAAACTTGGGCTGATAAGAAATTAATTAACCATGATTCAGTAATTAAGCTGGCCGAAATTTGTAGTACTTGTAGCAGGTGCATATTCCAAATGACAACATTTGATGTGATAATTGATACATTTTATAGAAGTATCTGCAGAGTGACTCTAGCCTGACATTCATCTCGCTCACTACAATTAGACAATGAACAATTTCATTTAATCGAAATTCAAATAAAATCTTTTTTGACAAGAAAGCTGTGCCAGGAGCCTGCAATAATACAAAAAGTATCCTCACATCGAAGTTTCGATTTGTAGCAACCATAGTTCTGTTAATTTCCAGTGTCTCGCTAAGCCTATTCATGTCGAGTCCTACTAGTGCCGAAACAGGGGTTGGGAAGGACGTATTCAAGATCATCGTAAGCATTTTTGGTGTTACCAAAGACACAGGAGACTTGGTAGCGACCGCTACAGTTAATGGAAATTCAAAGGTTAAGTCATTTGATGTAGATGCCTTAACCTTCAATCCGCCAGTAGACAATACTGCTGGACAAATTATAGAATATCTTGCAACATTTCCAGGCGAAGAAGTAAAACCTGGAGATGGGTATAAGGTATGTGTTATGATTTTGGAGACATCAGAAAATATTTGTCATGATGGCATTAACAGTCTTGGTAAACGACCAGAGGTTGTGGATATTTCTGTAGATAAGGCTGCAACAACTTCAAATTCAGAAGCCGTTGATTCAGAAGACGTTGATTCAGAAGACGTTGATTCAGATGCATGACTTGTGCAAAGGAAACGGCAAAACTAAAAAAACATGCCAAAACCAATTGTTACAAATCCGAGAGCCGAAGCACAAGATTACACGGGTGTTACTCGAACAGCTTAAATAGATATGGGATAAGGTAATCCTAATAAAAGTCTAAAATTGCTCCCATATAGTAATAGATTTCTCAGCAATTATTCTATGGTTTGATTGTAATGGAATTTATTAGGACACAAGACAAACAATTGGAATTAAATTTGACATTTTATCAATGCCTTTGAAATATCGATTCTTGTTATAATTGTTGGTATTCCCGTAATGATATCACAATTTCGATAAAAAAGAATTGGACATATCACTTACGGCAGTCAGACTCCATCTCATTTTCAGTAGTCTAAATAAGAATATTTAATATTTAATTTTAAAAATTGATGCTGATTTCAACAGCAGGAATTGGAAATGTTATAACTATTGCGAAGTCGGGATTATGATTGCCATGAACATGCAGTCTCCTTGAGTACATATTTGGCATTTTCTTAGATGTAGAATTTGAAGTATGAGCTATTCACTTGCATGTGACTTCAGCTTAAAAAAACAAAGTGTTTCCTGCCCTTCGCATTCCGAACACTTTACCCATTTATCTTCTTCAGTAACATTGCTCATAAATCATCATGAAGTTTGAGGAGGTTCTGGCGAGTTTTCGTCCTCTTGACCAGGTTTCTCTGGATTCTCAGGTCCAGTTGGATCGGGATCTGGTTCAACTTGACCATATTGTGTTCCGTTTGTGTTCCGTTTGTAGTGTTCTCCAGATTCATCACTAGTATAAGTGCATCAAAGTATATCTGTGTGTAATTCAAGTAATAAAGTAGAGCCTGCAAGTAACTAGGATGTTAGTGAATGAGTTAGTAGATACATTAATACTATTGGCCTATCTTTTCCGTAACGTCCCAAAGTTTTCTCATTAATCCCTTAGTCTCTTCAATTCTATCGGGATGAATACCCATATCCTTTTGATATTGTACAAATATCTCTATTGCTGCCCTAAGTAGCCATAATTCATTTTCTGAAAACTCTGTCATAGCTGTATCTCTCCCTCTTCTTTATCTTGCTAGCAAGAAAACATGCGCTTATCTGTATTAATGCGAGACCAATTCCTGTTAGCGTAATGCTCACAAAATCCAATAAATAAAAGAACTCATTTTAGGAGATATAGGTTTGGTAAAACTACAAGGCTATCAACTGATAGAACAATTGTTATAACTAACTTATAGATAGAAAATTGAAATTTAGTTAAGCATAAACTTGCAAAATATTTAACTTTCAGCCGAAGTCAATTAACATCTAGAAATCATTTGTATGAGATTTCCCTTCCATCATTTATTGCTTTAAAATCAACTCCCATCGATCAAAGTAGACGAATATCATATCAGTAGTTTCCCTATTGTCATCTATAATCTGAACTTTCAAGTGTTGTCCCCTTTTAACGGTAGCGTGAAGATAAATCTAGAACCAATTGTATACGTTCTGTCTACCCAAATATTTCCACCATGTGCTTCTACAATACCTTTACATATCGTGAGCCCTAATCCTGTTCCGCCATGTTTTCTAGTCATGGTAGTATCGATCTGATAGAATTTTTGAAATAATTTATCTATTTTGTCCTGTGGTATCCCTGAACCGTTATCTTGCACTGAAAAAATTATACTATTCTCATCGTTCTCCACACCCAAGGTTATCTTGCCCGTGTTAGCTGGTACGAAATCTATGG
>JBIOZE010000061.1:0-13581 GCA_044870745.1 Nitrososphaeraceae archaeon
ATCTCGCCGTTCTTCCCTACGATAACTCCAAAACCCGGATTGCTCGATTATCATTTCTTTTTCATAGATATTGTTGGTCTATCAGACCCACATCTTGTTGTAAAAAAGCAAAAGGAAAAAATCGAGAGGCTGAATGGTTTCATTAAGGAATGCGAAGCCTTCCGAAAAACACCAGACGAATCAAAGATTATTCTTCCTACAGGAGATGGAATGGCCATTGGGTTTAAGGAAAATCCGGAACTTCCATACAGGTTGAGTACCGAATTGCACAAACACCTGAAAAAGTACAACAAGAGGAAGGCTCCAGATGACATGATTTATGTTCGGATTGGGCTGAGCTCGGGGCCAGTATTCACTGTTAGCGATATTTCAGATAATCCCAATGTATGGGGTCCAGGTATCATTCTCGCTAGACGGGTTATGGATTTAGGCGACAGCTGGCACATCATGCTTGCTGAAAACCTCGCAAATCAGCTAATGCCATTAACTGAAGAGTACAGGAATAATATCAAAGAGATGGGCGAATACGAAATAAAACATGGCGAGAAAATCAAGGTTTTCTGCACCTATTCAGAAGACTATGGAAATCCTGAAATACCTGAAAAATTCAAGAATGGCAAGTAGTGAGATTTGGCCAAAGATTTATTTAAATTAGCCATTTTTACATCCTACCACCAGTAGCAGTTGAAAAATCATGGCAGACAAGAAGAAGCCTAATGTAAACAAAGGAGGCGCAAAAGGAGCAGGGCCGCCGAAGAAGAGGGAAGACAAGAGTTACTTTGCTGCTTCCAGAAGGCGCAGAAATAGAACTTTGATGTACATAATTCCAGCCGTAGCGCTCCTAGTAGCAGTCGCCGCTTATTCTATTTCGGTTTATTCTCAAAACGTAAAGCCCCCTCCAGATTACGGGCCATTAGGTTCGGCACACGTACATGCTGCGTTCGCAGTAAAGTTGAATGGCACTCAAATAAATTTCAGCGATGAAAAATATCAGGTAAAGTCTAGATACATGCATGTAGAAAATGGCGACGGTACCACCTTGCACAGACATGCTACAGGCGTTCCAATTGCTGAATTCTTCGACAGCATCGATATGAATACTACAGACACCTGTTTTACGACAGACAACAAGACAGAGTACTGCAGCAACGGGAACCAAAACTTGGAGTTTTATGTTAACGGGAATAAGACCAAATCTATAGCTGATTATGTCTTTAACGATGATGATAGAATACTTATCGTCTACGGAGATAATCCATTGCAAGTCAAGCAAGACCTAGATCAGCTTCAGCAGCAGACAATCAAAAAGTAACTTCAACGAAAATCAGATCTTGAATGAATCTGGAGTCAAATTGGACAAAACTATTAATGCATTTTTCAGCTAAATGACCTTGTGGTAGAAGCAAATGTTCTAGTCTCTGCTCTTGCAGGAGCAGCGTCATTCTTTTCGCCCTGTATCTTGCCTATTCTACCTGCTTTTATTTCATATCTTTCTGGCGCCACTTTGAACGAGATTAAAAATAATACTAGTAAAAATACTGATGGTACTGATAATAATTCAAACACAAACACCACTAACACGACCCTGGCCCCTCAAGCACTCACCGTACAAACAAAGACTAGACTAAACATATTTTTGAATACTGTTTACTTTGTACTTGGCTTTTCACTAGTATTTGCTGTGCTTGGCGTAATATTGAACAGTGTTCTTGTAAATACGGGCGTAGGATTCCAGAACTTTCTGACTACTGCGGGTGGAATAATTATCATTGGCTTTGGTCTCTACCTCATATTTTCTACGAGAATACCAAGGCTCAATTTTGAAAAGCGAATGACATCTCTTCCAAAATTCAAAACAAGCTACATCACCTCTTTTGTGTTTGGAGCAGCATTTGCTGCAGGATGGACACCATGTGTTGGCCCCATACTTGGAAGCACCCTTACTCTCGCAGCAACCCAACCTGGGGCAGCGTACAATGCCTTACTAGCCTATTCTTTAGGCCTTGGAGTACCGTTCCTCATTACAGGAGCGTTCTTTTCTCAAGCAACTGGAATAATAAGAAAAATGGTAAAACATCTAAAATATTTTAACTTGGCAATGGGAAGCTTGCTCATAATACTTGGCATTCTAGTATTTACAAATAATCTAAGCCTTTTAGGCAATTTTCCACTTGCTGACCAAATATTAAACTTGGAAAGAGGTGCATGATGATTTTGAATCGGGATAATGTTAGTGCTCTCGTAACAGGTATCGCAGTTATAGCGCTAATAGTTGGGTTCGCAATTTATTTTAACAGTCCTGCACTCAACAGTGCATCTTCTGGAGGAAATGGGGCAAATTTTGTATCTAACGTAGCAGTGGATAGTGCCTCAGGCAAAATAACCAAGATACAGTACAGTATTGACAAATCACAGTTCCGGAAGGCTCCTGAATTCATGGACGTTAGTGGATACATTAACACTTCACCTATTTCATTGAAGGACTTGAAGGGGAAGGTGGTTCTGGTAGATTTTTGGACTTACAGTTGCATAAACTGCATTCGAACACTTCCTTACCTGGTAGATTGGAACGCCAAGTATGCTGACAAAGGCTTGGTGATAGTTGGAGTACACACTCCAGAGTTCGAATTTGAAAAGAATATAGAAAATGTAAAGGCGGCTGTCCAAAAGTTCGGAATAAAATATCCTGTATTTCAGGATAATGATAAAGGAACTTGGAATGCATATGACAATCGTTACTGGCCGAGGAAATATATTATTGATAGCGAGGGATACATTAGATACGATCACATTGGGGAAGGTGGATACGCCGAAACCAAAAAAGTAATTCAAACCCTTCTCGCAGAAAAGGCCGCCCTTCAAGGCGCGCAGACTCTTGACATTAACTCTAGCGCGCTGAGTAGCCCCGCAAATATTCAGAGCGTTGATTTTAGTAAGGTAAACTCACCTGAGTTATATTTTGGATATCAATTTGCCCGTGATGTTTTGGGAAGTCCAGAAGGGTTCAAACCCGATCAGGTGGTTAATTACTCGATTCCCTCTTCCGATCTTAAGGCAAATGTAATCTACCTGCAAGGCGAATGGAAAAACAACCCCGACAACTTGGAACTTGTAGGGGATTCAGGTAAGATTGCGCTAGCGTATTCTGCAAAATCAGTAAATATCGTGGCTGGAGGTTCCGGACAGGCCAAGATTTCAGAAGATGGAATCCAATCGGTCAGTGCAAATTCTACAAACTCTACTCGTGGGTCTGATTTAGATAGCGGAGGAAGGGTAAGTATCGACGGACAAAGACTTTACAACATTGCAACACATCCAAATTATGGAAATCATTACATCTTACTAGATGTAATGGGCAAAGGATTTCAAGCTTATACATTTACCTTTGGTTAGAAGGGTACGGCCATCCTGCTGGCGGTTGTTTTATTTCTCCCAAGTTAATCGAAAATTCGGATAGGAGTTTGAAATTTCAGCAGGATTACTTTATCTTACTTTACTTCCAGATGCTTCAATACGTCCTCGGTATGCTGCTCGTCCTTTACTTCGTCGGCTAATATTGTTTCGGCAAGCCTACGAGTTACAAAATCATTTGCTTCTGTAGCAATCAAAACAAGATTGTTGTAATTTTCAACTGCCTTTCCCTCAAAATCTCGGGCTCTCTCCAAAGCAGATCTTAGAGTTAGATGCTTCGCAGGATCAAGTGCCCCTATAGTGCTAAGTCTTTTCCACTCCACGGGATCGGGTGGCGCTTTGTCTCCCAGTTCAGATAATCTATTTGCAAGCAACTCTGCGTGCATTAGTTCTCCCGTTGCCTGCGTTTTTAATGCGGTAGCATAAGTTACCAATCCTATCCCCTCCATGTTAATACTCACATACCAAAAGAAATGAAAGATTTCCATCTCATCGGAATATGCTTTCTTCAAGTTCATAATTATTGTACCTATTTTTTTGCCAAGCAATTTCTTTTCAGTTCTGCCCATCTCAAGAAACTATTCGCTTACAGACAAATATACATTACCCTTGTTAATTGGATAAAGTTATGCGTCAGTTATAAGATTGCTTAGCTTAAGTCAAAACAAAATGATCGATAGCGAGCTGCATTATGCACCACTAAAGATCATGCTTAGCGATTTTGTCAGGACCTTAAACAATTCTGGCTCTCGACATAGTGAAGTGCGTAAAAAATATAGTATTCATTCTCGCAGTAGCAAAAATAGGTTGCCAGCAAACACTTAATTTTATGACTAGGGGTGAATAGGCTTCGTTGGCCGCTATTGACAAGATGGTAGAGTCTGAACTTGATAATCTCATATCTCAGCTTCAAAGTCTAATTAGAATTCCTAGTGTGTCTGCAAAAAATCAATCTTTGGATGAATGTGCAATTTTGGTATCCACCATACTGAATAGTGCGGGCATCAAGTCCGAGTTGTTATACTTGAAAGAGGGAGGTAAACCTGACAAAAAGGTTTCAGTTCCTCCGATCGTATTCGGCCAACTTAATTCAAAATCAAATCCTTCAGGAAAGACTATAATGTTTTACAACCACTATGATGTCCAACCCCCTGAACCACTTGAATTATGGGAGGCTGATCCGTTCAGTGGAAAAAGAGAGGGCAATTATGTGTACGGAAGAGGTTCTTCGGATGACAAGGGTGAATTACTTACTCGGATCAAGGCTGTGGAATATATTCTGAAAAAGACGGGAGATGTTCCTTGTAATATCAAGTTTATAGTCGAGGGAGAGGAGGAGATAGGTAGTCGCCACATAGAGGAATATCTTACCAAGTACAGAGACAAGCTGCGGTGTGATGGGGTAATTTGGGAGTTCGGTCATGTTGACGAAAAGGATAGACCAATTATAAGCTTGGGAATGAAAGGTCTGTTATATGTAGAGATGATTGCTAGGGGACCAAATGCAGATGTTCATTCCAGCCTGGCAGCGGTTATAGAAAATCCCGCATGGCGCCTAGTATATGCTTTGAGCACGCTAAGAGACCAGAGCGGAAAAATTTTGATACAGGATTGGTATAAGGATATAAGAAATTTCACCCCTCAAGAGCTAAAATTGATAAAACAAGAAAACTTTGATAAAGAAGATTTCAAAAGAAATCATGGCATTCAAAAATTCGTAATTAACGATAACTTGGAAGAGATTAAAAAAGCCCTAGTAGGGGGACCTACGTCTAATATCGCTGGGTTGCACGCCGGATATACAGGTGACGGAACAAAAACTGTCCTTCCAGGCGTTGCAAAAGCCAAGCTTGACTTTCGCTTGGTGCCTGATATGAACCCAAAAAAGCAATATGAGCTTTTGAGAAAGCACCTGGACAAGCATGGCTTCACAGATATAGAAGTTACGTTCGTGGAAGGTGAACCTCCGTCTAGGACACCAGTTGACCATGAATTCGTCAAGCTAATAGAACAGTGTGCAGTTGAAGAGTATGGAGAAGCAATAACAAGCGTGTCTTCAGCAGGCACTGGTCCCATGAGCTACTTTGCTGAAATTTTAAATGTACCGTGTGTTAGTGTAGGAAGTACTTACAAATATAGTAGAACACACTCGCCTAACGAGTTTACGAGGATTGATCTCTTACAGAGGACCATAAAATGTATTGGTAGAGTAATACAAAAATTCGGGAGCCGCTAAACGCATAATATCTAACACTAAAGTAGAGTAAAAATCAATAGCATTTTTCCACAATTCAAAATCAGAGAAATTGAACGTTCAAGATATATGGATAATGTAATGGGAAATAAGAATGTGGCACTGTCCCTATTTGACGCTTGCAAGTAACTGATTCATTAGGCTATTAGAAACGATATATTCACTGATCGAGATCTTCAAGTGCTACGTCCATTGCACTGACATGAACATATCTGGATTTGCAATAAATCAATCTACACTCTCCTACATTTCAGCGATATCTAAAGAATTCTAAACCATAAATGCTCTCAAATTTCCTTTTTAGGTCTTTGCAAGTGCTATCTATGAATACTAACCTTCCATCCCGATTCTGCTCTTCAGTTAATTCTCCTTTATCTTCTCCAATTGGATTTCCACAAACCGTACATTTGTGAGCCTCTTTAAATAATGCTACAGCTTCTTCTCCATAACCCTGTATCGCATATTGCTTTCCATCATCACATGTAACTTCTACATAGTAATATTCGACTCCGTTACTAAAGTATGTTATTTCTGGTGGAATTAGAGTCAGCCTGCATGGAGAAATTGCTGGCGGTCTGGTTTGCACTTCACTTGGTGAGCTAGCCAAAATTTTCTGAAGCGCCATAACACTATCCTTATACACCAATCCTCACCAACAGAATATTGTGTTCAAGCTCAGTGTCAAGGTAAAATCTAAACAATGGGCCAGTCAACGCCTGAATTCTGTCTAAATTTGATCCGTGACTCATTTTTCTACAAAAGTGATATTGTATTGAGACTAGATTAATCCTGCTAGACTACTTCAATGATGTATAGAATACCCAAGTTAACACTAAGCTAGGGAACTGACTAATCATAATGAGACGAATTTTTCATTGGATTTCTACTCAGCAAAACCGTATATTATTGGCCATTTTCTGAATGTAAGAAACTGATAAATCATCGATTGATGAAGCTCCCGTATGAACGGGGCAAAATCATTTCTTATTACTCCTAAAGTAGTTACTTCACTGATTCTTTCACTGATTGGAATTTTGGCGGTAAATTCGTTCTCTATTGTATCAGCTCAATCTCTCGTTCCAGGAATTCATGGAATGAGTATTGTAGAAGGGGTCAAGTTTACATGGGTTATTGTATCAAGTGACAAAGAGATTTCTGCTAATCTGAGGTATTTGGGAAATACTACTGCACCCCCGATCACAATTGTCGCAACCGCCTTGATAGGCCCTTCTCAGACTAATGATACTCAGAGCCAGTTAGGTACAGAGCTAGGAGCCTATGTAGGAGGAGCTCAGACTACGATGGGGGGAAGTCAGGTATTAAACGCAGGTTGGACTTCTCCAAATAGCCTCGTTATCAAAATTGAAGGAAACTCGTCTCTTTATGATGCCGATCTTATAACTGTAGTTGCATCGCCCTATACTGGCAGATGAAAATGTAGATTATTAACAAAAGCTAAAACTTCGTAAAATACAAAATGAAATAGTGCTCTATCGAATAGTGGAAAAAAAAGGAGAAAAAAGCTTTGGATTACTGTCTGAAGTATTGTTGCTTTTGGGCTGATTGGTAGAACGAAGTCCATGCGCTGGCTACATTGTTATTGAACTCAGTAACTGCGTCAATAGCCTTGCCATATAACTTCAAGTTCTCTCTTGCTGCATTGATTGCATTAATTGCTAACTGATTGCTTGTATCAAAGACGCTCAATGCTTGTGCAGTGATCTCGTTAGTTTGTCTCTTAATTTGCTCTGTGTATGGTGCATAGTTTGGAGTGCTGAATGAAGCGCTAGTATTTGTGTTACCGCCACTGCCAGTCCAGTTTCTTTGTGCTGCAAAAGCCTTGTTGACAAATTCCTTTGTCAGCTGTATGTATTCTTGTTGTAGGTTTGAAATTGATTGTGCATATTGTGGTTGGAACTTTGATACTTCTTCGGTGACTCTAAGTACGTTTTGTTTAGCTGTATCGAATAATTCAGAACTTTCTTGTGCTGCATTGCTGCTTACGGTTGTTGTTGTTTCTACTTTACCTTTATTGTCTGTCATTGTTAACCATTTAATGGTTATCATTGGTTACATATATACCTTTGGTATTAAATGGCATTCATTGACTTTCAATACCGCGATATTAAGTACTCTATACCTTACTATTTACAGTTTCGCAGTCGACTTGAATTGAGTCACCCTCAGATTTGTTAAAATCTATGACAATGTCCGAGTCGCCACCGCCACATTCGAATGAATCTGCTCCGAGACCACCAATTAGATTGTCGTTTCCGTCGCCACCCTGCAGTATGTCGTCACCTTCATTTCCGAAGATACAATCATTATCGGCTCCTGCCACAATCATATCATTTCCGGCATTCCCGAATAGTAAGTCATTGCCACCAGAACCAACAATTCGATCGTTTCCTACCCCACCGTTGACCAAATCATTTCCGCCTAATGGGACCGTGCCAGATATTGGTATTTGGCTATTGGAACACTGATTATTAGCGCTTGAGCCATCAGCACCATTAGCACCATTAGCACCATTAGCACCATTAGCACTTAATCCATCGGCACCATTAGCACCATCGGCACCATTAGCACCATTAACACTTAATCCATCAACACCCGCAATTCCTATTGCACTTCCTCCATCGCCGCCAATACCGCCATCGCCACCATTTCCTCCGTTGCCACCCATTGCACTTCCACCATTTCCTCCATTTCCTCCATTTCCTCCATTTCCTCCATTTCCTCCATTTCCTCCATTTCCACCGCTGACAACAATTGAATTATCTCCATCCCTTCCGATAACCACAATGTCTTCAGTAGAATTTCCAACCAAAGTACTATTGGAACTAGTGATATTTTGCCTTAGAATGTCTTCAATTGAGTCGGCATAAATCGTGTCGTTTCCTACACTACCGTAGACCTGATCATTTCCCAGTCCTGCTTCAATTTGATCATTTCCTTCATCTGCATAGATTTGATCATTGCCTTCACCAGCATTAATTTCATCAGCTCCACCACCCAACGCATAGATTTGATCATTGCCTTCACCAGCATTAATTTCATCAGCTCCACCCAACGCATAGATTTGGTCGTTACCATAAAGATCAGTGATTGTATCGTTACCATCAGTGCCTCTTAACTGATCGTTTCCTTCTCCTCCATTAATTACACTTTGACCAAAAGTCTCATGTGATGAAGCGACACTTGTTCCGATGATAGCCATTGTAACGAAGAAAAATGAGACCAAAACTGGGGTAGAAAAACGAAAATTAGAAAATGAATACCTTCTATTCCCACAAGAAAGGAGCAATGCTCTAAACCTTGAACTTGACACAAGTTGTAAAGGCCATATGCTATTCTTATATTATTCGATATCATCTTCCAGAATATGGATCATGATTTTGCACGGTGAAAATCAATAAAACGAATAAACTGTTTTATTCACGATTCAAATATTGGCATCGTTATCAAAACCCATAATTTTGATTCATCATTTTGAACCATACTGATATGCCGCAAGAATTAGCCGTTTATTTTTTTGGCTCCCCTTTGAGTTAGGTATGCATATTTAGTCAATTTGAAGAATGAGCTGGACATACATACAATCAAACCTACAAGTAATATTTTGGCCCCCCAAAGATCTCTGATACGGTCAGTATCTTTGACCATTCTTCTAAAGATTCTACCACAGCCCTTGCGTCATCGATATTTCTTCCTATGGCTACCACCCCATGGTTTCGTATTATTACCGCCTTCGACTTTGTCCGTCCAAATATGCCAGCTACTTCACGAGCTAATTGTATGGAACCTGAAGGATAGTTCTTTATTATCGACGGACGCCCCACCACAAGTTTCGCTTCCTCAATGACTTGCCTGAACCCACTAGAAATGGCAACGCCGAGAGTAAAGGGACTGTGTGTATGAACTATTGCTCCTACCTCTGAGTTGCTATTGTAAATTCTCCTATGCATTTGCCACTCAATACTTGGTTTGACTCTTCCATAGATAATTGCATTTTGGAGATCCACCTTTACCAAATGGGATATCTTCAAGTTGTAGCGCGGGACCGCACTAGGAGTTATCAACATTGAATTATTCCTGAATCGTATGCTATGATTCCCAGAAACCGAAGATGTCAAACCCAGTTGGTACATATCATGTACACAGCGAACTAACGATGATGCCGACGAAGTAGTTGTAATCATTCTGTTAGTTTTCTTATCTAGCTTCAAGACCAATTCTATACTTCTTTGTCTTCTTCCCTCTTTTACTTCTCGGTCATTTCGACATCAAACAGCCTTAATATTGCCAAGTCGGTAAAATAAATAAAATCAAAATCTAGTAGTCTGATGACAATAGAATAGGAAAAGCGCGAAAAGTAGACATGATATCAAAACTAACGATTATGGGTATATCTTCATTTAATCGAGCAAGAAGCTCTTATCCTTTTTTGGGCCAAGTAAATTGCACATAGCAGTACTGCCAGAGACAACAATCGCAACGGAATTTGGTAATTGGAAAGAAAATTGGAGATGATGACGCCCGAAGCACCAAAAGTTGAAGCTAGCATAAAACCAAATGAAGAACAACTCACACATGCACTTGAAATAACACTTAGTGAAGAGCCAGAGAGCAATGATTTACTGAATTTAAAGCGAGTATTTTTCAAAATGTAGACGTTCATACTTATCACCACTCCCAAGAGAATTGAGTTAATCGTAGAAATAACAAATCCGGGAACGGCATCAGAAGGCAAATAAAAAATGAAAATAGGCGTAAAGAATAGGAGCTGATCAAAGACATTGAATACAATCCAAAATATTGCTGCCGTGACCGCAGCAATAATAATGTAAATTATTTTTGAGAAAACCTGTGTATAGGCAATATACAAGTCATCTGAGAAAAATCGTCTGCTATTTGCTTCCATTGGCATTTAAGCCTATCAATCCCCTGTTTTCGTTCATTTGTTCACTGACCCACTCACTAATTAATTGATACTGACTGCTAATATCCGATAATAGAATTGGATTAACTTATAAAATTATCATCATATTGATTCTGCAGATATTTCTATACCTCGATTTAGAAAATTTTACGGGTTTCTTGAAGGTGACTACAACTTCCTGAAAGCTGCATCAAGAACAACGAATAAACCTAACATTAATACTTATCAGGGCTTGTGAAAATAGATCATTGCATTTTTCCGGAAGGATTACTTTACGATTTAGATAATTTTGTCTGGATCAAAGAAGAAACGCCAGAATCCAATCCTTCGAATTCAATTAGGAAATTTACCTTAGGAATTACTCCCATCCTAACATCACTTGCCGGTAAACTAACCCAAATCAAACTGAAAGGAGCGGGTCTTGAGGTCCAAAAAGGCAAGAGTATAGGCTCAATCGAAAGTCTTAGGTATTTTGGAATAGCTCGTTCACCTATTGCTGGAAAAATTACTCAGGTTAACGAAAACTTGAAGGACAACCCAAAACTCGCAAATGACTTTCCATATGAAGGTGGATGGTTTGTCAAAATTGAAACGAATTCAGCTAGCATTCCTGACTTGAGTTCCCTAAAAAAGATAGAAGAAAGTCAAGAAGAATTGAAATCGATCATGAGCAAGCTTCACGTACGATGCTTCGCAGCGTTTCCCGATCACCAAATGTTCGAGATTGGTGTTGAGTGTGCTGCGACTTTAACTAAACTTGGAGAGCTTCTTTCAAAGATTAAGAAAGGTGAAGTCGTGCACATTGTATCAGATGATTTATCTGCAGACTTTGAAATGATAAGATGGTCCGAAGAAACAGGCCAAGAACTGATGGAAACAAGAAGAGAAGGAAATCTGTTCCACTTTATAGTAAAAAAAGTGAAATAAAAAACTTTGAATTATCAAAAGCCCAGTAGGATAAAAATAGAGAATGGCGAGATCGACTAGAACCTAACTATCACTCTCGCCTTCCCTAAAGTTCATACTGGCAGGCTCGTATTGAATTACCTTACTATCTCTCGATTGGGTTATCTATCATATTTCCCCATTCAGTCCAAGAACCGTCATAATTCTTTACATTCGGATATCCAAGGAGATATTTTAGGACAAACCAGCTGTGCGAAGATCTTTCACCAATTCTGCAATACGCTATGACTTCCTTGTCAGGGGTTACACCTTTCGACTCGTATAACTTCTTCAACTCTTCGGTGGACTTGAATGTTCCATCTTCGGCTACTGCTTGAGCCCAAGGAATGTTGACTGCTCCGGGAATGTGGCCTCCTCTTTGTGCATGTTCGGTGGGATACTCTGGAGGTGCCAAAATCTCACCGGTAAATTCCTTGGGACTTCTGACATCTACTAGAACCTTGCTGCCAAGTGTATCTTTAACATACTTTAGAAAAACTCTGATGTTAGTATCGGGACCTGAAGCTTTGAAGTTTCCTTTTGCATATGATGGAGTGTCTTTAGTGAGGGGCTTGTCCTCTTCGAGCCATTTCTTTCTGCCACCGTTCATCAGACGAACATCTTTTACTCCGTAATACTTTAGAACCCAAAACGCAAAGGCTGCAAACCAATTATTAAAGTCACCATACAGTATGAGCGTCGTGTCATCGTTGACCCCGATTCTCTGCATCAAGTTTTCGGCTGCTTCCCTGCTAAGGACATTCCTAGTAAGAGGATCATTGATGTCAGCTTTCCAATCCAATAGTACTGAACCTGGTATGTGACCTAACATGTAATTTGCTGAAGGATCATAATCGACTTCGGCTATCCTTACTTTTGGATCGTCCTTATGATCCTCTGCCCATTTTGTATCTACTAAAACTTCCGGATGTGCATAATTACTCATCTCATATCACCTTGTTATACTACCAAATGGGAGATAAATAATAGTATTGCATTTAGAACCCCAATTATTGTCCAAATATAGTTATTCTAATAGTAACTTTGTAGATGCGTTACTTGGGATTAAATCTATTCAGGTAAAGAAGGTTCAGACTCGCCTTTTGGAAGAGCGGATTGAGGTTTTGCTTCAGGTAATTCTTCTTTTGGTTCGCCGTGATCAGCGCCTCTTTTGCCAATTTTTATTTCTACAGTACCATCATACTTTGGTTTGACAGCAAGCTGAGCCGGTGTATATATCAAATGTTCCTTTGTGAATGCTGAAAGCTCATAATCATCTGTCATATATAGTGCATAGAATGGGCATGCATCGACACAAAGTCCACAAAAGACACACTTACCAAAATCAATTTGCGGCATAATGGCCTTCTTGTTGTGCTTCCACTGTTCGTTTACCTTGACCATTCCAATTGCTTCAGCAATTCCTTCGCATGCTATTGCACACAACTGGCATCCAGTGCACTTGTCATGAAACAGTATGTGCCTTCCTCTATATCCTGCAATTCCAACTCCCTTTTTGGGATCGAACTGATATCCGTCACCTACAAACTTTAGCTTCTCTTCGGGGTACCGAAGTGTAAACCTTTTTAAAATTAGATGTTTGGAACCCGATTCTATCACTTTGATGAAATCGCCCGCTCGCGTCATACTATATAACCTGTCATCCTATGAATTACCTAAGTATACTAAAAGCCTTTGTTTTGTTTATTAGCGATGTTGTAATCGCCAGGCTGTTAAAGGTGTTTAAATAACATGGAGCAGAGCTGTACTTTATGACCGCTAAAGAAGTTAATATTCAACACGACATAATGCCTCAAGGAAACTCTATGGTTCAAGCTAGAGTGCAGAGTCAATCTCAATCTCAAGCTCAGACTAAAGCTCAAACTAAAGCTGAATCTCAAGCTCAGAGATCTAAAGACTTGGATATGGATTATTCCAAGTATGACTTTAGGGATTCTACAGAACAATATGTTTACCTGAGCAAGAAGGGCCTTTCACGAGGCACTGTAGAGGAAATTAGTCGTATGAA
>JBIOZE010000062.1:0-7215 GCA_044870745.1 Nitrososphaeraceae archaeon
AAGACGGGTCGGTGCAGTACAGCTAATAGTTATAGTTTTGGTGCTAGAACTATATGTTATACAAGCAGCACCTGAATTAAGAACAGAAACTGGTACTAGAAGAATTAGCGCTATTATCGCAGATAAGGTAAGACTAGGAATTTTTTCCGTAAAAGGATAAAAAATAACTTGCTATATAAAGAGTTATGAATTAAAGTCTGTCTCAATTTTCGGAAAGATTCACTATTTGTGATGCAACAAGTGGAATTAACTGAAATCAAGATAAAAGCGACGCCTACCGAATGGCCTTCTACGTTTCAAACGCCCCTTGGCAGAACAAATTAGAAGCCTGGATGGATTAACAAAAAATAAGGGCAGCATAGTCATGAATCTCTTTTACTTTGTTGAAACTTGAACAGAAGCTTGTTTACCAGATCTAGCATATTCATGCAGATCAAATAACCTCTGGCTCTTTCTTGTTTGTCTTTACTGGCCTGCTTAGTAATAATCCGCTAATGAATCGATTAATAGGGTCATTTATGATTCACAACCTTCTGGACCCGTTCGAATGAGTCCTGTGCACGATATCTCCTTTAACGGCTTTGATATATCCCAGACTCGAGAAAAGTTTCTATAATGACAGTTGCAACTCTCTATAGATGACAGGGGGCTGGCTTTCTTGGGTACGCGCAAACGATGTTGAAATAATGTCTTTACTCGAAAATCAAGCAAGTAATTTGGTGAAAGCAACATCGATGTTGGCTGAGTCCATCAACAATTACGCTACATTAAAAGAAAAAAACTCTGTTCTACGAAATTTGGAGCATGATGGTGATCAATTGACACATAAACTGTTTACCATAATAGACAAGACATTTGTCACCCCACTTGACAAAGAAGATATATCAGAACTAACGAGTACCATCGACCAAGTGCTTGACGCTACGTACGGGACCTCAGATAGGTTAGTACTCTTCAAAGTTCAGAAACCATCTCCCTATATGCAAGAATTCGCTAAATTATTGTCTACTGCGTCCCAAGAAATTTACAACGCAATTACCGAATTGCATAAAGGAAAGCGTGAAGATTTGATACAGCATTCTAAAGCTATCAGCAACTGCGAACACGAGGGAGATTCTGTCTATCGGATTGCAATTGCTGAACTTTTTGAAACAAATGACCCCATAGGAATAATAAAAACCAAGGAAGTTTATGAAACATTAGAGAGTGCCCTTGATAGATGTAGAGATGTGGCCGATGTCATTGAAGATATTGCTTTAAAATATCGCTGAGTTTTCATTGCAGAACATTGAAATCGCAGTTTACGCAGCAATTTCAGCGGCCCTCTTTTTCGATTTTGTTAACGGATTTCATGATTCAGCAAACTCAATCGCTACCGTAGTTGGGACCAGGGTACTTAGACCTCTTTACGCAGTGGGAATTGCAGCCATTGCCAATTTTGCCGGGCCTTTCATCTTCGGTACCGCCGTTGCGGCGACTGTCGGAAAAGGAATAATACAGCCATCATTTTCGACCGTGGATGTTATTTTTGCAGGTTTAATTGGAGCTATTGTATGGGATTTAATAACATGGTATTTTGGCCTCCCATCCTCAAGTAGTCATGCATTAATTGGAGGACTGATAGGATCAGCGTTGATAGCAGGAGGAACATCAGCCTTGGTTTATTCAGGAATTGAAAAAACTCTTACATTCATAGTAGTTTCGCCTACTCTCGGTTTCGCTACTGCATGTGGAATAGCAATAGCCGTTATGTATTTTTTCAGAAATCAAACATCGACGTACGTCAATAAGATTTTTGGCCGCCTGCAAATTGGTTCCTCCATATTTTTCTCCCTTACTCATGGTGCTAATGATGGCCAGAAAACAATGGGAGTCATCACTGCCTTGTTAATTGCTGGTGGATTTCTGGACTCAGAGTCCTTTGTTGTTCCTGTGGAAGTAATATTGGCTGCTGCTTCTGCAATTGCTCTAGGGACATTCTTTGGTGGCTGGAGAATAGTCAAGACAATGGCCTTCAAACTAACCAGTCTTCGTCCATATCAGGGATTTTGTGCCGAGACAGGAGGAGGCGTCATATTAACGTCTATGGCTTGGCTAGGTATTCCAGTTAGTACTACGCATGCGATTGCCGGAGCCATAATGGGTGTAGGGGCAACCAAAAGACTATCGGCGGTCAGATGGGGAGTAGGTAAGAGAATTGTTTATGCTTGGATTATTACTATACCTGCTAGCGCGGCCGTTGCGGCTGTTGTTCTGATAATAATAAAATCTGTATTTTAATGAGTTTATGTAAGAGGAATGGGGAATTGACGAAACGTTCCCTTATACAAGACTCCATAATTTGACTTGTATTATGGCGGTAGCAACGACTTCATTTCTTTCTATTCCATCTGACGTAAATGGTTTAGTAATTTGACCAGTGCCTTGGGGAATTATGAGCATTGATGATAAGTTAAACTCGGCAGATAAAGAAAGAAATCGCAAGGATTCAGAATATTCTTCGTACGGTAATAAGGGCCGAAAGGATAGATGTTTCTGAAGCTAAATTAAGCCCCGTGATGTTACGGGTGTAAGCAACCTATGCGCACTGTCAACGAGGCTAGTCAGGAGACGTGATACCAATGTTTTAATTGTGGCATAATGAGCTGAATCTATGGTAATAATTATTTGACAGAGTCTGTATAGCAAATTGTTAATTTCTAGGTCTATTTTATGAGACCAATTCTTAATACGTTCGGCTTGAATCACAAGTTAATACCACTATTCTAGGATGCAATTTTATAGTAGTTTCATGACCTTATTAGTCTGAAAGCGTGGCGCATATGGGTATCTAGAACTCGTTGAATATTGTGAACTTTTTACAATCTTTACTTCAACTAGTGATGCACGTGAACTCAGTGTAGATTAATTGAAGGGCTGTAAGAAATACCATTGGGGGAAATTTGTTACTATTATAACTTGTCCATAGAATTAGACGAAATTACGGATCATGCTTAAGTTAAACTGAAAAAACTAAAAAAGAAAAAGGGAATTCTTAATGTGTTCTGTTCTGTTCTGTTTTGGTATATTTTTAGCTGTTGTCGTTAAAGCAGCTTCCTGTTTCGAAGCATGCTGCGCCGCCTTCGCCGCCAATTCCGCCGCTTACGTCACCGCCATCGCCGCCAATACCTCCAATGCCATCACCACCTACACCGCCTGCGCTCGGTGACGCTCCATTAGCGTCGCCACCGTCACCAGTTTGACAAGCAGGTGCGCTTACGAGAAGATTTGGCCCGCTGGCATCTTGTTCACATGCAGATCCGCCACTAACTGGAGATGGCACGCCTAGATTATCACCGCCAGCTCCGCCAGCTCCGCCAGCTGCAGAACCTGCAAGACCTAGATTGTTTCCACCTGCTGCACCTGCTGCACCAGCTCCACCGTTACAATTGGCTGCGGCTATACCAGCAACGCATCCAATTCCACCGGCTCCACCAGCTCCACCAGCTCCACCAGCTCCACCATTACCGCTAGCATCGCTAACGCCACCAGCTCCACCAGCTCCACCAGCTCCACCATTACCGCTTCCGTTCTTTATGCCAGCATTACCGCCAATGGCAATGATGAGACCTGAATTACCCCCGGCTCCACCGTTACCACCGATAGAATCTCCACCATTACCTGCATTCCCATTTCCACCGTTTCCGGCTGTGCTAGTCCCAGCGTTACCACCGTTACCCGCGTCACCGCCCTCGGCTTCAATGGAAGCTTTTTTTGTCTTTTTAGTAGTTTTGTTGTACTTCTTGCTCTTCTTGTTCGCATCGGCCGACTGATCATCAAAGGCTAGGGGGAGTGTTAATGCCCCTGCTACCAAGATCACAGCTACCGTCATTGCGACTAAATATCGCTTATCTAAATTCAAAGGTATCCATGTTCTGGTAGATAGTTTTATTTAAGCGTCCCTGAATAATGTGATATAATAAATTACTATGAGGTAATCATGAGTACGAGGGCACTAGCCAAGCTTCGGTTTATTTAAAAAAGTTGTGGCTACGTTATCTTTCGTGTAGGAGTGCCCAATTTTCGATTTCTTGATTCTTTATTCAAATTTACTTATATCGATATGAGCAAAAGCAGGTACATCTTACATAACTACGGATCAGAGAAAGGAAAGGCTACAAGGACAAGATCAGAGGATAACGTAGATCTCTAGTCCATTCAATGTATTTGATTAACTTAGTGACATAGAACTTCACCTTAAAAGAAATGTAGATTCGTATGAGCTTGATGCATTTCCAGTAATTTCCTCAATAGGCCCAATCGAAACATATTATTCAACTCTACTTGAATTATCTAAACTGCTAGTATTCCTATTAACAGAAATTTTATCACCAAATATGAATGCGTCTCCGCCATCCCCTCCGTCTCCGGCCTGGCCACCACGCGGCTCACTACTACCAGTACTACCTCCGCAGGAGTCACCTATGATTAATGCAATACAAGAGCCCCCAGGACCAACATCAGCTGCTATGGCCTTGCCGCCATCACCGCCATCACCGCCATCACCACCGTCTACATTACAGTGAATACACTTATCTGCAAATGCGCCTGAACTTAGAAGTATTGCAATCGCCACACCTGACACTAATCCAACAACCAAAGCTAATGGAGTTAAGTATCTGCTTTTTTTGATCATCTAAAAAAATTTGGTGAATGTAAATATTTGAGGTTTTTATCTTATTCTTCTCATATAATCAACCGAAATGAATTCAGGGTGATTTGAATAGTAACAAGTCATATTTAGAATTGTCCGGCCAAACTGTACTTAGGTCAGAGCGAAGAAATCTATTTCATTTGTCTGTTTGATGCAAATGGTCTTACTTTATCTGTATGGAATGTATCCAATGTGCTGACATACTGCCGACTTTCAGCTGCTATTTCATTGATTGTACTGGAGAATATTTCTTGTGATTTTACCCCCTTTACAAATATACGCTTAGGTGTTCGTTGGTATTTAAATCGTTCACTGTTAACAATCTGGAGTATCTTTTGCATAAATTTCTCATTCCACCTGTCCCAATCGTTGTCAGCAGACATACTTGAGAGTGGTATAAACATATTCCTTTATAAATATCGTGGTTAGACAAATAGCTAATTAGCTAATTGTTTTATCTTGGATCATATTTAGTAAGCTGCTCATGAGATTTTTCGACAATTCTCACATTTAGGTATTAGAATTTAAAGTAGTAGATAATTCCAGATAATATATGAATTGTAACTCTGCTTTTAGATATTCTATTATTTCGAATAAACCCATAAATTATATTTATGAATACTCCATACCTAGTAACATTAATTTATGCTTCATTATTATTGAACTCGATATAGGACTTTCTACGACGACTTTCGGCTACAGATAATTCTATTATTATCCATTAGCAAAAAAGGCCATATTATCCAATTTATTATAGATATCCAAAAGTTCCAAACCCTTACCTGTAGTATAGTACAATTTACCTGCTCTGTCATACTCAATAAGCCCATTACTCGTTAAATACTCCAAATATTCGGTCAATTGTGTATATGACAATAGGGAATTATACATAATTCTTGTTTTTATGGTTCCATCTCTACTAGCAGCAGATCTAAGAATTGACCCAATTATTTCTTCTCTATCGCGGTACTGACGCCACCTCATTACCAATCATCCAAACTAGAAGTTAATAAATAAATGAGAATTAGATACTAGATCAACTTTCAGAATGATGAGAATCTTCGAGCGGTAATCAGATTATCTCTAGATTCCTTGTTAAAACTAGCTCGGGTTGTTTCAAAATGATAAGTGTAGGGCGCTTTCACTCAGAAGTCTATTCGATTACCATCTTTCATAAACAGACCTATCTTGTCCTCACTCACTCCTAAAGTAACCTCACTGTTCACAGGTAGTTCATCCAGTGTAGAACTAATGTTAGTAGTCTTGATCAAATTTTCACCCAAACGTAATTCAGCTATTGATTCGTCTCCAAGCATCTCCATGAACGAAATTTGCCCTTTCAACTTCAATCCATGAAACTCTTGATTGGATTTTAAGAGCAGTATATCTTTAGGTCTAATTCCCAGCAAAATCGTATCTTCTTGCAAGTTAGTCAGTATATCAGCCAATCTATTTGGAACATCCAACATATTCTCCTGTTTTGTATCAGTACCGTGCCAAGGACTAATTTTAAGATAAATTTCAGAGGCTTTTCTGATTATTTTGCATTCTATAAAGTTCATTGGAGGCATTCCTATGAAACTAGCCACAAATTGATTAGCAGGCAGATTATAAATCGTGTTTGGGCTTCCAAGTTGATGAAGCCTTCCGCTCTGCATTACCCCGATACTGTCTGCCATACTCATGGCTTCTACCTGATCATGAGTTATGTAAAGAGTAGTAATCCCAACTTTTTTTTGTAATTTCTTTATCTCAACTCTCATTTCAGTTCGCAATTTAGCATCCAAGTTGCTTAAAGGCTCGTCCATCAAGAATATTTTTGGTTTTCTTACTAATGCCCTTCCCAGAGCAACCCTCTGCATCTGGCCTCCACTAATTTCCTTTGGTTTTCTGTCAAGAAGACTCTCGATGTTCAGGAGACTAGCGATATTTCTAACTCTTTCATCTACCTTATGTCTTTCAGTCTTTCTCATTTTTAATGGAAATGCAATATTTTCATACACATTCATATGAGGATAGAGAGAATAATTCTGAAATACCATTGCTACGTCGCGATCCTTCGGTGGGAGATCGTTTACCAATTCGTCTCCAATGTAGATTTCACCTCCTGTTGGATTTGTCAAACCTGAAACACACCTTAACACAGTTGTCTTTCCACAGCCAGAAGGACCTAGTAGAACCATAAACTCCCCTGAATTTATATCAAGTGAAAAGTTCTCCAATGCCGTGACACCGCCGTATTTCTTCGTAAGGTTTCTTATACGAAGGGTTGTCAAAGTAATCAGTTATGTCTTGAAATGCAGGGTTATTCTAATATAACACTTCAGCTGAGCTATAGTTATTCACCTTATTCCTCAAATTCATAATCTTGTTCGTTATATGTCGATAATACACTACAAATAGGACACTGCATGTGATTATTGTTGAATTGATTTGAAATTTCCCTAAAAGCCTGTTCAGACAATTGAATAGATGATGGGAACACTTGTCACACTGTTTACATTTAAGAACCATTCGCATGA
>JBIOZE010000063.1:0-53758 GCA_044870745.1 Nitrososphaeraceae archaeon
ATGAAAAACCAGTAGAAAAGCAAGCAAAAAGCATAGTAGCTGGTCCTAGTTTCTTGCAGTTCTTAGATAGACTATTCAAAATTCAAATAACAGCTGGCGATATTATACAATTATCGTCTGCGGACCAGTGCAAATACTACATGCTGTCAGCAACTGGAACATGGGATGAAATAATCAAGTTACAATAGTATTCATTTAACATCTTGGACTTGAGAGGATTCTTGCGGTAGCATCATTGGCCATTGGTCCCAATGATTTCGGCTTATTATTGCACTCTACTACATTATACTGTACGCTAAGCAGCTCTATGTCAGGTTGCATTGATGGGGCTTGCTCGAACTTGAATCGAGAGGGATACATTTGCCTGAGATAGACATATAATTTTCATCAAAGAATATCTTTTGTCCACATCTAAAGCATCTTTGCATTTCATCAAAACCTGTTTTTTGACCTTTATGTTTGCAATCGTGGGGTTCACCATGATCATCCAACGGAATTGCCATACCGTAACCGTTTCTAATATTATCGCCAAAATATATTCTCTGATTACATTTAAAGCACCTTTGTATTATTGTCATATTTGTTCAATCCATTATTCTGTCAGAACCTTCAGTTTCTGAAGGTCTATCTAACAAATAACTCAAGATTGAGATATATAACCTTTGAAATTTACCAATCGACGACTACGTACATAATCCTAATGACACAGATGCTCACTAGGATTACCAAAAGAGTGTATCCATCATGATATAGATCTGGTGGAGTTTAGCATTTGATTTAAAAAGCCAATAATGCACTGAAAGATAAGTATTCATAACTGCTACTAGGAGAAGATTATTGAACACCGTAACCTGAGAACCAAATGCGCGGTACTTGCAGGTGGGAATTTAGCTCATCTCGCATTGTACATGCTCGAAGAATAAAATAAGGATAAATTGTAAGGACGTGCAAAACGTGCACCTCGCATTTACTAATTAACGTATTAAGATTAGGTAAGTCTCAAGAATTAGTTCAGGTTCCCGAGATGCCATTTGCCACTAAAATTGAATAGCATCCAAGGCCGCAATCCTCGCAAATTGGTTTTAATGCTTTACTATCTGCACTTCCAATGCAACAAGGTTTCTTGACTCTTCCCATATGGTCCAAAGAGAGTATTGCCCATGAAGGACACTCAACAGGGGTTGTTCCGGTTCCTCCCCAATTACCTTTCATTAATGAAAGCTGCTTTTCAGGATTCACTATGTATTTTGGGTACTTTCTTCGAAGTTCTATAAGATCATCTACAATCTTATTACGTAAATCTCCAAACTCTATCCAAAGAGGATCGCCCTTCATGAATGGTGTGTGAAATTGAAAACCTATCTTATTTATCTTCCCTCTCCATTCTTCTGCCAAATCAATTGCTGTAGAATAGTTCAATGAGTTGATAGTCATCGTGAGCCAAATATCTTTATAGGCAGGTTTTCCATTCCTTGGAGGACCCTTAACATACTCTAATATGCTGCTTCTAGTTTTCGCATAGGAACCTTCGCCCCTTATGCTATCATGTGCCTTCTCAGTTCCATCCAATGATATCCAGTAAAAGTAAAGCTTCTCAAATCTTTTCAATGGAAAATTCCCATTTGATACAACACATACTACTCCTGGCATCTCTTGGCAAAAAACTTCAATTATATCTGGTCTCATTGTTGGTTCGCCACCAACCACGGTAACGCCTAACACATGTTCCTTCTTGAATGTCTTTCTAATTATTTGTCGCCAATCCTCTGCACTAAGTTCTTTTCCTTCGTCCTTCCTATTCAACCACCAATAACAATGAGTACAGTGAAGGTTACAAATATTGATAATGTCTGCGGATCCATATAGGACACGTCTCTTGTGAAGAATTTTTATTTCCGCATACTTTCTAAAGAAAGACAGATAGTATGGAAGCTCACGGATTAAGTCGGTTATTCCACGACCATAAATTAGGTCGACCATTTATCATAGTAGTATAGTGGGTACTAATTAAGTGAACTATTTTAGAGATTTGAAGGCTCAATTTCCTATTACCTGCTAGCGAAAATCATTGCAGCTGCACGCAGAAGTGAAAGAATTATTCGCTGAATTCTGATTTAATATTCAAATTTTTTGTCACGAGAGTAAATATTCAAAAACCTCAAGCCTGACTGACCTTAGCTATAATCACTAAAAATACTGTTCAAGTATGATAATAATTCATCCCGTAATTCAATCACTTTGGTTCTGTTCTCTCCATCCAAGTTGTTTTGCAACAAGACTTCCAGACCCTGAACTAAATATCGAATATTAGAGAGCGTTAGGAGTGGTCTAATTTTCTCATCGCCAATAGACTGGCGCTCATCATACATACCTTAGGAATGGGTCTCCTACAAGTTAAGGTTTACTCAACAGAAACTTAGAGATTTACCTATGCTTTTAGCTAAAAAGGCATGCAAACAACCTTACTACAATATATAGTCTCAGGATGAGCATCAACCCTAATTGACATTAGAGGCGATGCATGAAAAGTTGGTTGCCAAACCAATACAGGAAGAGACAAGTCAAGACAAGGTGATAAAAGATATTTCTTGTACATTGTATGTAGAAATAAAAATAATTAGCCGGAAATGAATCAAAATCAATGACGAGTTCCGATATAGCCTTAAGTGGTAGAGATGCACAATAACAATAAAAAAATCACTGTAGAGAGTAATTTGTGCGAAAGGAGTGGTCTTGATTAACATGGTTACTTTAAACGGTTAATTTAGGATGTTAATCAAGGAAGATAAGGATCTTCACTTATAGTAATTGCAAGATGAAAACTAAACTACTTAAAGGAACAAATGAGCACAAAATAGCATTGAATGCTACAAGAGCGGGAACAATAGATCATAAAAGTTTGCTAGGGAGGTTTTCCTAGATGATGTCTGTGGCAGATATCCTCAAGTCGATAGGGGATGACAAATCTTTGTGCATGTTTAATACCATTGCCCTTGCAAAGGACTATGATAGTGATCTTCTTATTTCAAATATCAATCTCAGTCGTAAACAGTTCTATGCGAGGATGACAAAATTGATGGAAACTGGACTTATACGTAGAATTAGCGGAAGATATCATTTGACTTCATTAGGAAAGATAGTTTACCACGCTCAGAATTTAATCGGAAACGGATTGAAAGATTTTTGGAAATTAAAGGCCCTAGATTCGCTGCATGTTTCAAACGGTACAATTCCTGCTGAAGAGCACAACAAAATTATCGAAGCGATAATAGATAATCAAAAAATCAAGGAAATGGTACTTATAAGATAGATACGGAGGGAGGAGGATAGTTACCTTAGGTGAATATCTCTGTCAACGCCTCGTAAGATTTTGTGTATCTAGACCTGGGAACTTGGTGAAAGGAAATCCTCCCTCACCTCCTAAGGCATAGGGTAATTGGCCATTCCATCTGTTAATTGCCTGCCATTGAAGATACTCTGGACTAGATCGAAGCTGCTTTGTTATTATATTGATAGCTTGTGCTTCACCCCCTGCCTTGGCCACGTTTGATCTAGCAGTTGCTTCAGCTTGAATTACATTTTGATTCGCAATCACCTGTACTGTTCTTAGATTATTTTGTTCTGTGAGGAATTTTTGGAATGCTACCAC
The DNA here is from genome assembly GCA_044870745.1 of Nitrososphaeraceae archaeon. Taxonomy (GTDB): domain Archaea; phylum Thermoproteota; class Nitrososphaeria; order Nitrososphaerales; family Nitrososphaeraceae; genus TA-21. The sequence goes on from JBIOZE010000063.1 coordinate 3,650, forward strand.
TTTTTGTTCTATCTGATCAGCAAATGATTGAGAAAACTGAAAATCTGTTATGAATACATTCTGAACTACTATGTTGTTTGCGGCAAGGGTACTTCGGATAGCTTGAGCAATTACGTCCTTGGCAGTTTCTCTCTTTGTGATTAGTTCTTCAGCATTAAACTTTGCAACACTAGCCTTAACTGACTCTTGGATGGTGGGAGAAATAATACGATCTTGATAGTTCACGCCTAAAAGCTGATAAATCTTGTTAACTTGTTGAGGATCTATTCGATAGTTTACGGCTATCACCGTATGGACTTCCTGCAAATCCTTTGACGCAGCCGAAGCTTCAGCTTGGAATTTCTGAGTTCGTACCTCCATTTGCACCACTTGTTCGGCGAAGGGAATGATAAAATGCAGCCCTTCTCCTAATACACGATCCTCTACTGCCCCCAGGTATAAAACCACTCCTCTGTAACCTGCTTGGACGGTTACAACTGATTCTACCAGAATGATAATTATAATTATTACAGTTACTACGACAGCTACTATTCTCAATTTATTAACTCCTGGCATTCGAGGGATTCGGCTGTAAGACATATTACGTGAAAAAACTAAGGTAGAATCCTCATATATTTGCTAGTAATTGAGGCCATAGAGTAACTGGTCGATCATATTTGTAAATAAAGTAGATATCTGCCTATAATCTTGATACCGATACAAAATCAACCTAGCAAATGAATCCTATTATGTTCAATTGTATCTATTGAATCAGTATGGCGTAAGAAAATACAAACACCGGAAAACTTATGTTATGACCGGAAACATTATCTCTTGCTATTTAAGTAGATGTTACTAATGGAGATTCGCTAGTTGAAGTGATCCGCCGTCCAAAATTCATTATTTGCAATTCATGTTTTTGGTCTGCTTCATACCTGACAGGCACTGTACAGCTCCCTAAAAAATGTCCTATCTGTAAGAAATCAAAAATCAAACACTACAAGGAGGTATATTCATCTTTGTCAAAAAAATGATCTGCAAATCTGAGACTTACTTATTTTTGTAGGTTTTAGTTAGATATTACTTTGGTTAGGTTAGCTAATACTTTCTTTGCAGGTTATCTCTCATACAATAGGTTGCCGAATTAAAGCATCCGGATCAAATCTTGAAATCGAACTACCCAAACTCGACTAGGAAAGAAGTTTTCGAAGAATGGACACTTCATAGAATCAAGCAAAGTACAATGATCCTTGTTCTTCAATTGGATAAATCATGTCGTAGGAGAACAAGAAAAAAATATGATAGTGGTTCTAGGATTTCTTTATCAAGCTTTTAAAGTGTTCGAGATTATGAGAAATTTCATTGTTCCAAGTTTCTTCAGTAAACCCATGTACTTTGATGCCATGTTCTTTTGCGTTCTTCAATAATTCTTCCTCAGTTTCTCCATACATCGTATGCGTACAGACTGGGTCTCCTGCGTCCTTGCAATTGATCGACAGAGTCAAATGTATTCCAAATGTCAGTATTCGTGATATTTAAGCTGATCTAATTGTGTAAAGAGTATACTTGGCACCAATTAATTGATAGCACTAGGTCTGATCTGACTAGGGCTTGTCCAACCTGTCCCATCTGTAGTAATGAACATTAAATTATAGTGATTCAGGGAGACTGGTCATGAACAATTATGAGGTTATGAAAACTATTTCTGCCCATATTATAGTACTTTGGTGGTTAATTACATATGATTTAACTAAATTTTTCATCGCAGAAAATGCTTAATCACTTTGGCTGATTAACAACTTTGCGGATGTAGCACTGGGCACAAATAGTCTTCACCCAGCCTTTAGCCCATTGATCACAAATGCATTTGCCCATCCAATGACCTTTACACAGTACTTGCATTTCAATTCTTCATAATCATTTTTCGGAACTTGAGGTATATTCGTTGACATTAAAGTATAAGTTGAAGAGGATGGTTACAAGACTAAACAACTAAATTTTCATGAGTTAATACTTTTCGTATTCGATCAGCCTTGGTCGATTACTTCCCATTGCCGAAATCCAAGTTCGAAAATTAATAGAATTAATGATTTGCAAAAGTATCAAAGAGGAGGAAGAGTACGTGGTTACCCAAAGCTGTTACGTATGTTCCCATCCCAATTTATGGTGTTACTCTTGAAAATGAATCTCTAATAGTTTATTACTCACTAACTTACCGGAATATTGAATTCAAATTCAAGTGGGTCAGGCAAGAAGAGATTGTCAAAATCAATTCCAGTTACCTCCAGCGATACTGAATAATTGCCAGAATTCGAGAACAAGGGGCCGTTAACTTTTATTGGACTTCCGAACTCTGAGATGTAGCTTGCAGATAGTCCGTCGAAATTAGCGTTCACCTTATAAGGATTAGAACTATCAGGTACAAATAATAGCTTTATGTTGCCATCGTGAGTATGAACTGATTCCGTAAGCAATCTAATACCATTTTTCTTCAGAGTAACTAAGTAAGTAACATGAGGAATGTTATTTCCAGTGTTATTGTCTTTCAGGTTAAAATTAAAGCCAATATTCTTGCCAGACTCCAATTGTGCTGGTACTGTTGTGAAATTTAGCAGTGCCTTCCGATCCCCCAGTGCAGCAGAAGGCAGATTGTGACCATGACCCATCTGGGCGTTTAAAGTTTTCGCATAAACGAACGTGTTCAATGCAGCAATAACTGTTATGAACATTATGGATACTAGAATTTTTCGCAAACTATTCGAACTCATTAATCTTGATGCCACTCCCATTTCAACGTGTTACTATTTCGGAAGAATGTCTGACAAAGAATCTGCAAATTTTTCATAGAGATCTTTATGTTTTTTGAGAAATTTGTTACCGAAAATCTGCTTCATTAGTGCTGGGTTCTTTGCAAACTCCTTGAAAATATCCTTTTCTGTTATTATCCCTATCATCTTATTTTCATCGTTTACAACAACCAATCTTCTGATATTGTAAGAATTCATCTTATCCATAGCTTCTGCAAGCGAAGCGGTAGATTCAATGGTTATTACTGGCTTGCTCATGATTGTACGTAATGGCATTCGATTCTGCCATGGTTCAAGCTTGCCTAAAATTCGTACTATATCTCTTTCTGTTATTATCCCTATTGGATTCATTTCAGGATCCTCAAGGCTTACTATGATAACGCTACCAATATTATTGTCGTACATAATCTTGCAAGCTCCCATAATATTTTGGTCGTCAGTTTGTTTTTTTACATCGGTACTCATTGTCCCAGAAACCAAAAGTGAATCCAAACTCATAGATTGTAAGTTGTGATCTGATGCTATTTTACCATTGCGAGTTAAATCAATTTGGTCAAATGGGATCATGCATCACCATACGGGTTTTCTTGCTGGAAAAAACATTTTGAATGGCATACTGTATCTGAATTTTGAAAGTTGACTCTTTTTGTGTCTTGAGCTCATTCTATTATTGGTCAATTCTATGCATTTTATTATTTTGACTATTCTTCAAACCGGCATGCCAATTTTTGGAAGATGCTCATCGACCGACGAAGGAGAATCGCCAGAATAGACTGAACCATAGATTTTTAATAATTACTTTTGTCACAACTTTATGGCAATTTCTTAACGTACTAAGGTGCTTAGTAGATTTCCCACTGCAAATGATGCCGCGGCAGCAGCGCCCCCTATTATCAAAGTATTGAAACCCGCACGAATGAGAGATTTTTGGACCACCTTGCCTCTAATTACGCCTATCAAAAAGAACGCACTAGCAGTTGCTAACACCGAGTAAAAGAATGCATTACTGGGCGAGACGAGGGAGCCATAGAAATAAACAAAGAGAAAGGGTACCAGTGGAATTACCCCTATTGAAGTAAATCCTATAAAAGTATTAACGGCATTTTCAACAGGGCTGATCTTTTGTTCTATTAATCCAAGCTCTTCTCTCATCATTGTATCGACCCATACTTTCCTTCTTGCAGTAATTATTCGCACAACTTCATCCAGTAATTCGGCCTTGAATCCTTTTGCCTGATAAATATCTCTAATCTCTTGTTTCTCCTCCTCTATAAGATTGTCAATTTCCCATTCTTCTTTTTTTCTTGCCTTTGCTATCGACTCGTTATGCGTTTTTACTGATAAATAATTGCCAACGGCCATAGAGAATCCATCTGCAATCAGATTTGCCATGCCTAATATCATAATAATAGTTGGTGACAAAGATGCACCAATGACCCCTGCTACAATTGCAAAAGTTGTTACGGCTCCGTCGGTCGCGCCATATACAAAACTTTCTATTGAAAATTTCATACAGTAATGCTATCTTGCGTCAATAAACAATTATCGGAAATTACCATATCAAAGGTTCAAAAACAAAAACCAGTGTACAGGGGAGACTTCCAAATGTCAAAAATGTCGAGGCATCCAATAAATAATATATGAATGCGTACGTAGTATAATCCAGATAGATTTATCATGAACTCGATATTAATCATGGTCTTCTACTTGTTAGTAGGCGGTATTGTCATCACTTACGCCCATATTTTTGACCATCTGGTTCCGACATTCGGCGATGGACTATTTGAGGAACAGCTCTCAGCTTCACTAGGAAGCCGAAAGGCTGATCTTTATATCAAGATGAGCCCTCCCGTTGTCACGACTGAGAGTATTATGAATCAGACTCAAAAACCTGTAATTCAATTCAGATTATTTGATTCTGCGACAAACAAGAGTTTAGACCATGTGACGTATCTTATTACAATTGAAAAGGGCGACAAGCGTCTTCTGACTGATTGGTTTCACGATCATGCTGGGGATTTGAGAATACAGATGAATCCCAGGAACGCAAGTCAAATAGTGATAAACGGAGAACAGGATCCTATATTGAACGCATATACTGGAACTCCACAAAGTCCAGTAATTGCTTCAGGCCCAATCTTTCAAGAAGGTGGATTGTATCATTTCATAATACAAATAGCGACAGTTGACTACGATAGGACATTGTTGCCTGAAAATCAGCAACCAATTTTCGACGCATATCTAAGTGTTGGAAATACTCAGAATTATACAATACCTATAGATGGTAAAAAATTACCAGTTGAGGTTACCTCATATTATGATAAATTAAATATGATCAGTTTTGATCAAAATAAAAAACAATTGAATTTCGACATGCCATTTAATTGGAACCTAAGTAGAATTAAAGATGTGAATATATTTGTTCACCAAGAAGTCTCTATTCCAAAACCAAGTCCATTTGCATCTAATGTCTATTCTGGTACAGTAAATGGGTTTCCAGCATCAAAAATGCTTATGGTTGATCCTAGCAATCCCACAAGAGATATAGTACATTTTATGATAGCCAAGAATGATCTCATCTCGCTTGCAGATCAGGTAAACAAGGATGGACAAGCATCATCGGGAATTATGAAATTTTCATTGAGCCCTTCGATAGGACAAGCGGGCGCGGGCAATAACTCTATGACAATGGGGCCTATGAGTACCATGTCTTCTATGAGTCCTAATGGTTCAATAGCAGATGGCTAGAATACTATCAGTTGTTATAGTGGACTAGGCAGCGGAAAAGTAATCTTAGTTAAGGAAGATTGGAAATAATCAGCATGTTTCGCTCACCTGACTTCTATACTTTATAATAGTACGTGTCCAAAATAGAAAAGAAAAAAAATAATTAGACTTATTCTATCTTGATTTGTTTTCCTTGGGATCCTTTCTGTTGTTTCTTCCCAAACACAATCTCCAGTATGCCATTGTTATAAGTAGACTTGACCGTTTCAATATCTGCTTCGGGTGGGATGTCGATAACTTCGTGATATTTTCTTTTGGGATCATTGCTCTCTACTTCTACTTTATCGTCATAGGCTTGTATTTTGATATTCTCCTTAGAAACGCCGGGCATCTCTATTGTGACTTTTACTTCTGTAGCAGTGGTTGATATATCTGTAAGAGGTTCCCTTTCAGATGAGATCTTTGGTACTCCAAAAGAAGCGCGTCCTCCGCTCAATGGAGATTTTATGTTTCCGAATTCTTTTACCCTTGGTTTGCCATCTGGACCTACGGTCATTGAATATCCATACACAAAAGGCCCTATTTCCCTAACCTTTGCACCATCGGGTGTTTCATATTCTCTTATCAATTCTTTTGGTGCCCCAGTCTGAAGGTCTTTAAAGCTGTCCTCAAATTGTTTTTCCATTGCCCTTCTCATTTCTTCAAATCCCCTGAACATATCATCAAAATAGCTGCTACCTTGTCTTCGCCTAGATGGCCAATTTGCAAAACCAAAGAATTTGTTAAACCAATCGTCTGGTTCCATGCTCAATACTAAATCACTCTTCAATACTATAATCGCTTACAGAATATTTAACAATTTTCTCGCATGGATCAATTTGCACGACGGAATGAACCAAAGTTCTCCCCTATGCAAACTGAGAATAGACGTGGTCTGCTAATTACTTCAATCCAGTTGACCACGGATTCCAATACCAATTTCCCAAGGTAGTTTCATAATATATGTGCCCTAACTGACGAGTAGTTAGCCACTATGGAATTCGAATACGTTGTTTTTCATGACCCCTAGTAAATGTAATATCATACAATGCCGATACAAAACAGGTGGAATCACCCAGATCGCTATTGATTGTTGGGATAGCTGCATCGGTTGCAATAATAATAACTGTCTATGGCGTATGGGTTAGTATTGAATCACAAAAGGACAAATTTAGAGAACTTCGATTTCAACAAAATACTAGCAGGCTCCTGTCTGAATTAAAGAGTGGAAAAATTTCCTTGTCTGAATATTGCGGCCAGATTCCTCATTCCCAAGACGAGACGAAAAGAATATGCAAGGAAAATGAAAGTTTGAATGAATCTAGACACTGATATTCAAATATTCTATTCAGTATTTTCACGGAATTCCTAAGTGACAATGATTTCTAGTTCATCAAACGCATCTTGCACTGAAAGCTCTAGTAGCGTATCTTCGTACACTAGTAACCAATATCTAATACCAATAACAGGTAAGCTTCGCACAAATATTTTACCTGATTGAATAAGTTTCGTAGATAAGTATGCATTCTTCAGAGGAACTGTATTGTTACGATCTTTAATTTTGAAAAGACTTTCCTGAAGTTCAATTCCGGGTCGGCCCCCTTGTATATTAATGGTAACGTTGTCCGCAAATCTATTTTCTACCTTGGCTGTAACATAACTTTGTCCAATTTCAAAATGTTCAATATTTAATAATACCCTAGATCTTATCTCTGGTGGCTTAGGCATCTTGACAAATACTTCCTCAGATATTTTATCAAAGAACAAAGTATATCGACATTTATTTAGAATCCGCCTAATCTATATATGATTGCATTCTCTCAGGAAAATTATCCAGTCAATAATCAATAAGAGGTCAATTTAACCGGGCTCTTAGAATTTTAAAACCAAGATTGATTCTACTATTATGATGTTAAATTGGACCTAAGATACTCACATCGAAAGGTTTCCAAAAACAATTCCGTTAACAAATCCTTGTAGCATGTAATCAATTCCGTTGCACTAGTGCAGTAATATTTTTAAACTCAAGCCACGAAGGTTAATGACATGAACAATGATGGAACTTTCTACCTGCTTGCCCTTGCCACAATGGTACTCTTTCTTTTCTCATTCACGTCGATTGTTAAAGCCTCTACTTCGACATTGGATGAAAGGGATTACATCATAACGAATTTTGGAATCAAGAACGGGAATCCGATTATTACTGTTGAGGGCACCGCAGGAGGGTCCTATGATGCTTCAATGGGCGATGAAGGGTATCAGGCATATGTATTTGATACTGACAAGGGGATATTCCAGGTAACTGTTTCAGAAGGTAGTTCAAATAAGCCATATTACTCAACTGATGAATTATTGGTTAAGCAAATTAAATTGAATGAATGTTTACTAACAAAGGAAACTCAAGGTAAGCCATTGTTTGACAATAGTACGGTTGAGTTTGTAGACCATAAGTTAGACATAACAAAAGTTAACAAGGCTTATGCTATTCAAGTTACTTCAGATGATCCCGATGAAAAATGCGAGACAGGAGAACATGTGCGAAAAATATACCAAATCCGAGGAAATCAATCAAATGCAACTATGGCTGGAAGTTTAGAAACAACCAAATCGGAGGTTGAGAATAACACTGTCGTTGAAGGAAATCCAGGCGCAGTTGACATCAATACCTCAAGCGGTGAATATCAGTGCAACGGTGCCTCTCAAAAGGGCAAAATAAGTGGACTTTATGTCGATGCCTACGACCGACACGGTAAAGTCACAGGAGATTGGACACTTGTAAATGAAAAGATTGATGGGGAAGATACAAGCGGGAAAATTACAGGAGGTAGCGTATCAACTACATCATATCTTTTGTCTGGGAAAGCAGTTAGAGATATGATCTGCCCAACTATATATGACAAAATTACTATAAGCGGCGAGTGCGGTGAAGATATGATAGTCGAAATGAAAACTTCTGATGGTAGACCAATAGCTTCCCTCAACGGTAACGCTAGATGCTTACCTAATTGATTTAGGTAAAAATACAGTTATGAAGTGAACAAAACTTGAACAACGAAGTACTAATACAGACTTGGCGAAAGTTTGGTCCTCGATTCAATACTTGAAGAGCTCTATACTGACAGGGAATAATATAGTAAATGCTTGCTTCTGACTTGTTTCTGACATCGTCTTATCTTGTACTGTTTTCATTCCTTCTCCAAGTTGTATATTATGGATAAGTTCGACGAAAAGGTAGCCTGCGATAACGCTTGCCAATATGCCAATAAAGAGTATGACAGGATGCATGTAATCTACACTGTGGTTTCTAACTTTAGTGCTGTTAATATAATTATTCAAGTTCTAAAATTAAGTAACCTCTATTAGATTCTCGTTTATACCTTTCGCAATGAGCATACTTTTGGCCGCGTCCCTGTGATCGCCTTGCAATATGACAAGGTGGTTCTTATAAGTACCCCCAGTTCCAAGTTTAATTTTGAGTTCTCTAGTAATTGAAGCAGCATCTATCATACTTTCAAGACCTTTTATCACAGTTGTTGGTTTCTTAAACTTTCTAAATTCTTTTGAGATGACTATCTTGGCTTTTTCTCTATCGAGTTCTTGTAGAAAGCCGCTAATTGAGCCATTATCATAATAACTTTCTGACACCAAAATTAATACAACAATTGACTTAAAGAAGGTTTTGATCATTGTTAGGCGATTTCGACGTCTAATGGCATGCGTGGGATTGGACCAAGTTGTAATTATTCAAAAACCAGCACGATGACCAACCCAAGATATGTCCAATGTCAGAAAAACTTTATCATATTAATACCGGCTAAATGGGAAACTTATTGATCACTATCTTAGACGTACTTCATTGACAATTGTTTCAGGGCTAATTAATTAATTAATACAAGTACGACTATTTTCAAGTAATTGGGTGTGTAATGGGGACGTGCAACGCATATCAAATTTTTTATATCTTCTGATGCACTAATTGGCTCTATATTTTCGTCGAAACAATCTAAGGGATTAACCAATATATCGTCAATGAAATTCAAAACGGTCAATCACTAGTATAGGGCAAAAAATTACTCGGTAATACTATTTGTTAAAGTTTTAATACTGGCTAACGAATGGAGAAACCATATGAAAATTGTTAATTCAGTAATTATCGCCATATTCTTACATGTTGCCACTGCATCTCTAGTCTGGATTAATACCTCATTTGGTTCTGAAAATGTCACTAACAGTACTGGTCAATCCAATACTGTTGCAAGTAGGCTTAAGGTAATTACATCAGTTTCTCCTATCACAAATATCGTCAAGAATATTGGAGGAGATAGGATAGGCCTTGTTGGAATAATCCCAGAAGGCTCAGATTCTCACACCTTTGAATTAGTACCATCTGATGTTGTGAAAATGAATGATGCAGACTTGGTAATAATCGACGGACTTAATCTGGAAGGCGGCATGGAAAAAATTGCAAATGAAGCCAAGAATAAGAACTCCACAATTCAGTTACTTAAACTTGGTGATAATACTATTACTACAGATCAATGGAAGTTCGATTTTAGTTTCCCAAAAGAAAAAGGTGACCCAAATCCGCACCTATGGTTGAATGTTGCGTATGCAATGAAGTTTGCGAACCTGACTAGAGACAAACTCATAGAAATTGATCAAACAAATGCGGACTATTACACTTCAAATACCAATAGATACATTACTCTTCTAAAGATCCTAGATAATGGAATCATGCAAGCAGTACAAACAGTACCGCCACAGAACAGAAAACTATTAACATATCACGATTCATGGGCATACTTTGCCCCTAGATATGGGATGGTCGTGATAGGTGCCGTACAGCCTTCTGATTTTGGAGAACCCAGCCCTCAGGATATTGCCAAATTGATTGATCAAATAAGATCTGAGAAGGTACCGGCAATATTTGCGTCAGAAGTGTACCCAACCAAAGTAGTAGATCAGATTGGCAGAGAGGGAAATGTAACATTTGTCGAGACACTAAGTGACGATGCACTGCCAGGACAGCCTTCCGATCCGATCCATACCTATGTTGGTATGATGCTTGAGAACATGAAAAATATGTTGGTACCCCTTGGCGGTAATGTCAATACCTTGCAAGGAATTGATCCTTCGAATACATATGATTCAGATAATTCGGAATAGAGGAATTATTTTTGGTGGAATGCATTTCATTTAACAAAATTGGAAAAACCGATCTAGCTTGAATCAGGATAAGATTATAACTATCTCCGGAATTACCTATGGATACTCATTAAAGTCACCTGTACTAGAAGGAATCGATCTTACTATTCATAAGGGACAATTCTTAGGATTACTAGGCCCAAGTGGATCAGGGAAGACTACGCTTCTTAAAATAATAATTGGTCTGATAAAACCTTGGCATGGTTCGGTTACATTTGGAAATCTCTCCTCTTTAAGCACTAACAAATTAACCTTAGGATATGTGCCACAAGTTGAAAGTGTTGATTGGAACTTTCCGATCACCGTTAGCGAATTGGTCGCAATGGGAATATGGAATCAGTCAGGAGTTACACCGTGGATACCAAAGAATGCAAGAGAAGAAGTTGATAGCATCCTTAAGGGATTAGGTATAGGAGATTACGGCAAAAGACAGATACGCGAATTATCAAGTGGTGAACAACAAAGAATATTTCTTGCGAGAGCCCTTATCCGAAACCCAGACATACTTGTACTTGATGAACCAGCTTCAGGAGTCGATTACATCACGAGAGAGAAAATATTGGGAAACTTGAATGACCTGAACTCAAGAGGCATGACGATAATCCTTACTACCCATGATTTATCTGGTATTGCAAAAAGACTTCCTTGGGTTGTATGTATGAATGGCAATGTAATAGCAGAAGGTAAACCCGAGGATACATTAACTGACAAGACTCTATTGAAAACCTACGGTTTGGTAGACAAGGCGCCAACAGGAAGAGATTAGTTGATCGACTTACTTGCTCCATTTCAATACGAATTTTTTACACGTGGAGTAATAGCTTCTGTACTTGTGGGTGGCGTTTGTGGTCTTTTGGGCGTATACATTATTTTACGCGGAATGAGCTACATTGGGCACGGTTTGTCTCATGCAGTGTTCGGTGGTGCCGTAGCAAGTTACATCATGAACTTTAACTTCTATCTTGGCGCCACTATTTGGGGATTCGTGTCAGCTCTCATTATCAATCAGATGGCAAAGCGAAATAAAATAAAGGCAGATGCTGCCATTGGCGTAGTAACAACGGCAGGTTTTGCAATAGGCGTACTGCTGATTAGCCTGAATCGTAGTTATGTTCGAAATTTCGAGGCCCTTTTGTTTGGTAACATCTTGGGTATTACAGATCAAGATATTGCCGTGATAGTATTGGTTACTATTGTAACGGGCACTTTTATCTTCTTTTTTCAGAAGAGGCTACTCTTTACAGTATTTGATAGGGAAACAGCTCAGGTATATGGAGTAAGTACAAACCTCGTAGATACATTATTTTCTCTAGTACTTGCAGGGGTTGTAATTGCATCAATGAGTTCTATTGGAGTCACTCTGCTTGCATCAGCAATCGTTGCCCCTGCAATATCTGCAAGAATGTTGACAAATAACTTCCTCAAGATGATCGTATTGTCTTGTGGTATAGGTATAGCTACTGCCTTTTTAGGGATGTATGCGAGTTTTTATTTCAATTCATCTTCTGGTGCCACTATTGTTCTGTTTGGGGCAGGCACTGCAGGGATCTCTTATGTCTATTCCCTATTACACAGGACATATCATATTCATAGCCACGGTGAAATTAAGCATGCTCATGTTCACATCCATGCAGAAAGCCATCAACATGAACATGAACACTAGCGACAACAAAAGTCATCGTTCTGAACTAGACAGAATAGCATTTTACGGTAGAACTCTTTCAGAATATCTTTTGATGTTTGGTGTTGGTGACGTTACATTGTTGAAGAGCTACAACCTAATATTGGATTGTCCCTCAGGTGCTTCCTCCTTTGTAGCAGAGGCCACAAAGCACGGAATCAATGCAGTTGGCTGCGACCCTCTATTCGATACAGATGTACAAAGCCTAGCTAAGCAAGGGAGGAAAGATATTGAATATGTTGTAAAAAGAGTATCTGAAGCACCCGATCTTTATAAATGGGATTTTTACTCCTCCATAGAAGAGTTAAGAGAATATAGGACTTCGGCATTAAATCAGTTTTTATCAGACTATGAAACAGGAGTACGAGACACACGTTACCTAAAAGGAGAGCTACCGCAATTACCATTTACTGACAAAAGGTTTGACTTGGTATTAAGCGGACATTTTTTGTTTACATACAGTAGCAAGTTTGATTTTTCTTTTATTTTACATGCCATATTAGAATTAATTAGAGTGTGTTCTGGGGAAGTAAGGATTTATCCCATTCAGAAATCAAGCTCGCAGCCATATGACGAAATGGCAGAGTTGCTTAGAGTCCTGAAAAAAAGTCATGAAATCGACCACGAGATTAACCCTGTTCAATTTGAATTCCAGCGTGGGAGCAATAAAATGCTGGTCTTAAAACGCCAAAAAGATCACTAGGCAAAATGAAACATAATTAAGTTTATGTTAAGTGTAGATGTTAAAGCGCGCAATTAAGAATTGCAAAAATAGTATCTAGAACATATACATTTTTTCAAAGGAAATGGTCCAGAAGATTAGATCACTACAAATCGTAATCAATCACTAGATGCAGAATAGGTTAATCACATTTCATGCGATGCGACTATATGAAAACTACCACTTTCAAAAAAAAGTACGCCGGAATAGTACAAAAATTTTAGTCTATGGTAGATGACACGGATGAAGTTGGCATCAAACTATTTTTGACCTGTTTTCTGCGCTCCTGTATTGGCACTTATCATTATCACTTTCGTACAATTCAATATTGCCATTTTGTTGTGCAACGCTACTAATAGATTTAACGTGACTTTTACTACATTGTGGTCATAGCCTTGATGTTCCAATCATTGCGTCAGGAGTGAATGTCTTTCCAAGGCAAGTCGATCCCACTTTGCCTGCGTTGCGGCGGCCTCATACGTGGTTTGCAAAAAAGTAGTTAGTACAGCGTCAGGTGATTCGGATTTGCGGACAACGTCGTAGGGAAGCAGGAATTCTCCCATTGCGCTATTGTAGAAAGCTTCCGATGGCTGAATGTGGTATTCCTTAAATCCATCAGGCTCAGGATAAGCATATGCGTAGAAAATTGGTTCATTGATTGGGCCTCCACCAGGCCAGAAGCCGCAGCTGCTGACTTCATGCGAATAGGCTTCCGTCGCTACAAATCGTGGAATGTTCGGTGCGCCCGGATGAGGAGGGGCGGTGCGGCCTGAAAAGCGGGTTGTCGCAAGATCAAAGGCACCCCAGAAAAAATGTACCGGGCTTGCCTTCCCTATGAATCGGGATCGGAATTCGGTAAGAACCCTATTGGATTGAGCCAAGATTCGCCAAATCCTTTCGGCATAAACAGGATCGTAGGAGGAGTGTTTCTGATCCTGCTCGAACGGAATTGGATTGGCAACCTCAACCGGTGTCGACCAGATTGCAATTGGCATTCCAAGCGATTCTAAGGTTGACATGACTTCATGATAAAAGTCAGATACTGGGCGCTGCCGGAGGGGTATTTCCTTCGTAGGCCTATCATTCGTTGCGATTAACAGCAATTGATTGATGAAATCAAAGTCTATCTGAAGGACACGATCTTTGTAATTCATTGCAGTCGTGGTAAGTCCTCTGGGAGTCACATACAGAGTAACATTCCACCAGTGATTCACTAAAGGGGTAAGTGCGAGACGGATCTTTCCAATAATTTGGGTCCACATATGAAGTGTTTCATAAGTATCTTTCCATTCAGCCAACGGTAATGCTGGCCATAGATTTGTGGTCATTGAAACCCTCCATTTTGTCCCCCACGGGACAATCCATTCGCCATGTAAAGGCAATGTTCGCTACGATTTCCTTGTATATCAACTAATTTGGAAATTTTTGCAACTAGACTATTTGCCAACTTGAATTGAAGTAGTAGTGAATTTAGGCAATGCATGTTATCAATATAAGTAGCAATCAACTATCTAACATTTTCCATATTGGATAAGATTCATTAACTATCTTGTAGAAGCATGCATTTTCTTCTTTAATTGCAAACATGAAAGAGCATTTGGAAATCGAGGTAAAAATCAAGTTTCCTCCATACAGTCCGATTAACTGAAGAGTCACACTCATAATTTTGGTATACTTGAGCGAACTATAATCCTGATGCCATTGTTGCATCTTACCTGTTAGGCTCTTCTAGCATAATATTGTAAAAATAAATCCGACGTTGATTACTTTAATACTAAGACTTCGCCATATGTCAAGTGCTTTTTTCAAATGTCAAAGTCAAAGTCCCGTTATCAAGTTCTGCATTAATCATGTCCATATTGAAAGTAATCGAAGGGAGTGGTATCACGTTTACCAAAAAACCAGTTGCAGTCTTTACTCTGATCAATACTTCAGTCCCAGAACGTTTAATATCAAAATTCCCTTTCTCAGTAAACGGGACTTTAAGGATTATTCTTAATCGGTTTGAAGTCTCTTGAATAATGGAGTACGGTTTTCCTTCGTAGAATATGTCAGCAGGATCCTCATCATTCTTAAAAATTTTATTCGCACTAGTACGTAGCATGGCCATACCGACCATCTCGCTACTTTGAAGATAAACCTCCTTTACTGGCACAGGGTAAAAGCTTGTTTTAGCTTCTTCTACCTTAGTGACCTGAAATCTTCGCCAGTTTTCGTAGTATTCGTTGGAAACACCACTACTACCATTCGAAATAGTAGGCATAATCTTGTTAATGATTACGAGATCGACATTAATGCCATACAAACTTGCAGACATAAGAGAGCGTTTTGCGTTTTCGATACTGAATGTGTCTGGATTTGCAATCAGTCGTAAACTCGTCACACTATTATTCCTAATGAGTTCTGATAAGTGGTTAAGCTTGCCGAATAATTCTTGCTCATATTCTAAAATAGAATTATCAGGCATTGAAATACCGGAGAACGATTGAAATATCTTCGAAAAACTGGAAAACGTTCCCATCAAGCCGGTAAGTTTTTTCCCGATGCCTCCAATAAGTTTCGGAAAATACAGATATCTTAGAGCCTCACCAGATGCGGGCATATCCATAACAATAACGTCAAATGAATTATTATGCATAACTTCTTCGGCTTTGAGCAGCGAAAATATTTGCGTCATCCCTGGCATCATTGCTAATTCGTAAGAGAGTGTTTCATCCAGGCCTCTTGATGAAAATAAAGAGGCCATATACGAAATAATGTTGTTGTACCGCTTGCTCATCTCCCTCACTGGATCAACCTGGAGAATATGCAAATATGGGACAATTGACTTGATGGATTCTTGGTCACTGCCGTCGTCGTTCCTGCTGATTTCGTCATACTTGTTTTTGCTCATCTGAAAGGCATCGCCCAGTGTGTGAGCTGGGTCAGAGGAGATAACTAAGGTTCTATATTTTTTATTAGCTAATGCGATTCCTGTGGAGCAGGATATGACAGTTTTACCAGTTCCCCCCTTCCCCGTGTATATGATAAGCCGCATTTTCAATTCAAAATATAATACCTTCCAATCATATTTATTGAATATTGCAAGGTGCAGTGTGTAGCCCAAATTTGACTACACAAGCATTATACATTCAAAAGTCATCGGACTCGGAAGACTGATTTTTGGGTGATATTGATTACGATAGTACATTCAACTGCTATTCTAACGAGAAATAATGAGCGTTTACTGGTACAAATCAAGAGCTTGAACCATTGTTAATTTGATAAAATACAATACTAGTAATAGTCATTGACATCATTTGACAAGCACTAGGTAACGAGTATGTTCATTCTCAAATTTTCATTTTAGGCGTACATAGAAGTTTAATAGGTTGATTTTGTGGAATCGAACTAACTTGAGTCATAAACCTGAAATCAACGAAGAGACTTCACCAAAAGTATACTGTAGCTGGGAAGAAGTAGAAATGTTGGTAAGAAATCTTGCAGCCAAAATACAGAGAACACAGAAAAAATACCAAATTATTCTAGGCATAACAAACGGAGGAATAATTCCTGCCCGCTTAATGGCACGTGAGCTCGATATTGACCATATCCAATTTATACCCGTTAGAAATAAAGAAATTCAAAGTGATGAGATGCCTATATTGCACAAGGACAACAAATATCTCATAATAGATGAAATATACGATACAGGTAATATTTTTAGCAAAGTTTATGATTCAGTAAAGGGGTTTGAGTGTGAATTCGCATTTCTTGTGAGTCGATACAGAAACGAACATCAAGTGTTTGTGGGAAAGGTATTGAATCATGATAGATGGGTTATTTTTCCATGGGAAATGAAACGTTACTAAATGTTGAGTGACTAGATACATCAAAGCAGAATATTGACACATTTTATTTTCCATTTTCTTCAAGGCTAGGATCGAAGATCGAAACTACGCAAAAACGCAAATACTAGATAGTCCATTCGCTTTGTGACAGCATGACGCGTGGGGTTACTGGCATTAAGACAAATGATATTGGAAATGATCATATAAATGACGAGAATAATCCGTTGTCAGAATTAAGACGCAAGATAACTCTGGCTAAAGGTCAAAAGATGGTAGATTTGGTAGTCAAGAACGCAAATTTAGTGAACGTCTTATCTGGGCAGATTTATCAAACAGATGTCGAAATAGTCGATGATTACATTGTTGGACTTGGAGAAGGTTATCAGGCTAAATACACTATTGATGCTAATGGACAGTATCTGTCACCTGGTCTAATAGATGGTCATATCCATATAGAATCTACATTCTTGTCTCCAAAGGAATTCTCCAGTGTGGTTTCATCACATGGAACTTCGGCTGTGATTTGTGATCCACACGAAATAGCGAATGTCATTGGCTTAAGAGGAATTGATTATGTTATTCATTCAAGTATTGGTTTACCAGTCAAAATTTTTGTCATGATGTCCTCATGTGTTCCGACAACGCATATGGAAACCTCAGGAGCAAAGATTACCGGACTTGATATCAGAGAATACGTGGGTAAATATCCGGACCGTATCATTGGGCTTGCAGAGATGATGAATTATCCTGGTGTCATATCTGAAGATACTGAAACCCTTTCTAAATTGATCGCAGTTGGTCACATGCGCAAGGATGGACATGCTACTTTACTAACTGGAAAACCATTGAATGCATATGTTATTGCTGGACTGACTAGCGACCGTGAGTGCTCAGTACTCAGAGAAGCCACTGAAAAGCTGCAGAAGGGTATGCATATTATGATTAGGCAGGGTACTCATGAAAAAATCTGCAGGAATTAATTCCCCTAGTTAACGAATTCAATAGCAATAATATTAGCTTGGTATCAGACGATCGTGATGCGATAGACCTGAAAAATAATGGACACATGGACTATTTAGTTCGCTCCGCTATTTCTTACGGTTTGGATCCTATGAGGGCTATTCAGATGGCTTCTATCAACACTGCTAGATATTTTGGCATTCGCGGTCTGGGCGCAGTTGCTCCAGGATTCAAGGCGGATTTTATCCTCTTAGAAAACTTAGATTCTTTCAAGATTTCAAAAGTGTTCCTTAATGGGAAACAAATACCGCTACAGGAGCAGGATGGGCAAAATGGGACAATCCTACGTATTGTGGAAGCTCCCAACAATACTATCGCTCCACAATACTTGGAAAACACTATGTGTGTCAAGCCTACTAATGATGCACAAATACTCACCATTCCTGCAAAACCAAGTGAATCATTTATGCGAGTAATTGGGGTTATTCCAGGACAAATAATTACCGATAACAGGATTATTGAGGCAAGAATAGATGACATGCAAGCAGTAGCAGATGAGAAGAGAGACATATCCAAGATAGCTGTATTTGAGCGTCACCACCGAACAGGAAATGTAGGTTTGGGATTTGTTCAGGGTTTGGGCCTGGAGAGGGGCTCTATTGCAAGCAGCGTAGCACACGATTCGCACAATCTCGTTGTAGCAGGAATGAACGATGTTGATATGCTAGTAGCTGCAAAATTCATATCGTCAATAGGCGGAGGACTAGCTGTAGCAGATGGTGGTAGGATTATTGCGAGTTTATCGTTACCCATTGCAGGATTAATGTCTAATCAAAATATAGATTCTGTCATTTCTGACCTTACCAGCGTAAATTTGGCTACTAAAAAGCTTGGGAGCAATACTATCAATGATCCATTTATGCTGCTTTCATTTTTATCCTTACCTGTTATACCGTCATTGAAGCTGACATACAAAGGACTAGTTGATGTTGAAAGATTTCAAATAGTTGAGCTTTGGGTAAATTAATTGGTCACGTTGAATTTATTCTCACTATATTGTTGTATTAGTCATACTACAACCACCATCTATCATTTCAATACAAGTACATTCTTTAGGTGCTAACGAGACGTCGTTCGCCTTCTATCGGAATACTAGTTTGATCAGAACTTTCCATGAATCTCTAATTTGTAGTTCATTGCCTGGCCATAGGATTGGCTACCTATTCCCTCATTACCAGAAGGATAACCGAAAATATTCAGTAACACATCACGTTAAACTTGGAGCATCGATTATCTCCGAAACTTTCATTTGAGGTATTCATCCAAATATTTCTCGTTCTTGGCTAGAATCTTTATATATTTCCGGAGAAAAGAAAATCTAGAATGAACATAAAGTCAAATCTCAGGACTAGTATTGTGGTAGCGGTCATAAGTTTTGTAGCAATTGGTCTAGCGACGGGTTCTACATTTTTGCGTGCTATGACAGTCGAGGCTACACTTGGAGGACTTGCACAACAGGCATTTGTTGGAGGAGCAATAGTACATGGAACTAGTGACCCCCAAAAGATAACCTGTTCAACAGGTAGTTCTAAGAACACAAATGGTTTACAATTTTCCGCACACACAAGACTGGGAACCCTCCATGGTTACTGGGACATAGCATCACCATTTACTGGTGCAGAAAATAAAGGTGGATACATTTATGATGGAAAAACCGATGGAAAGACATACGAATTGAAAGGAAAAGAAACTCATGATGGTATATGCCAAGCTAAAGTACCGAAGAATATAATCATAAGCGGAAATTGCGGTACTGGACAACATAAGATACACTACGAAACCATCCAAGGTTTGAATCACATCTTTACCGGCACAGTAAAGTGCTTAGGGCATACGACAAATTATTAACAACAACTTAGAGTCTAGGACTCTTTTTTCTTTCTCACATTTAAGTAATCTGCGTAAAGCCTCAGGAATATATTAATTTGGAGCTTCATTAACAGGTTTTGATTCTCGCCTCACAGTTATTAGTAGGCTATGTTAAATTATCGGCAATACCAAATGAGTTCTTCACAAGAGAAAAACGGAAAAACACCTGATGAATCTAAAGCAGAGACTACTATAGTCATGCTCCCTTCTGATGCTAATCCGAAAGGTAATGTTTTCGGTGGAGTTATTTTAAAGCATGTCGACCTCATTGCTGGCTTGGTTGCAAAGAGACATGCCGGTCATGCAAATGTAGTGACAGCCAGCATTGACAAAATGTCCTTCCTAAAACCTATATTTATCGGAAATGCTATAATCCTTTCAGCTAGAATAAATTATGTAAAAAGAACCTCTATGGAAATTGAAGTAAAGATTCAGGCCGAAGATCTGGATGATAATACAATTGTTCACGCAGGAACAGCATTCGTCAATTTAGTTGCCATAGACAAATATGGTAAGCCTACTACAGTCCCTCCTTTGATATTAAATAATGATGAAGACAAGAGGCGATTCCATGAAGGAGAAACAAGAATGAAATCAAGATTGCTTGCAGACACTAACAAATCCTGATTCTTGAATCTTAACTTATTGAATAATCCGTGTAGAAACTAATTTACTACGTAATATGAATGAGTTCAGATCGTGCTGTACTCACCACGGTGCACGACAAAAATTCTTATTAAATCGAGTAGATATGGTAGACAAGTAAATGAGTAAAGAAGAGATCAATTCCCAATTTGAAAAAAAACTTATGGCAATACAAGACACTATTGAAAATAATCTTAGTCTCGAAAATGAACGGATGCGAAAAGAATTGTTATCAATTGATGTCCTCATGTTACTTAGAAATATGCGAGACTTGTATGGGTTGAATAAACTATTGTTTAACATGTTTTTAGAATTTCGAGACAACGTCGATAAGATGAAAGTCGAGTCAGATGTCCGAAGTCAGCTTGTTGACTTGAAGAATAAATATGATTTAAAATTTGCATTGCTAGAGGAAAGGCTGAGGAGGATTAACGCAAAGGATGAAGAACAAATAAGAGAAAAAAGAATTACCTAAATCAGCTACAATAATTAGAAACATTATTTTAAAGTTTGCGTTGAAATATTTAAGTCAAGGTCAAAGAAAGTCTGAATTTTTCCAAGGACAATAAATACACAAAAGTATTGGAATATTTGTACTTCTGGTTAGTATCTTATATCAGCTATGAACCCCATTACGAATTGTTAGCATGACTGAGTGTTTTACCAATTAAGCAATTGAGAATTAATAACGATCTACAACCTTAATCATTTAATAATTATTCTGACTAGTTGAAAGATAATGGTGGAATTCTTGAGAGCGATTGAAATAGAATTTGCGATAGATATACTTATTTCCTTAGCGGCGGGATTTATCATAGGTGCGGAACGAGAGTCAAGAGGAAAGGCTGCCGGTATAAGTACTAACTGCTTTGTAATTGGTGGTTCTATGATTTTTACGTATTTGTCTGCAGCAGTGGATCCCAACTCTACATCCAGAATAGCTGCTCAAATTGTCACAGGAATTGGCTTTTTGGGTGCCGGTATTATACTGAAAGGCGAACTTGATAACAAGATTACTAACCTTACAACTGCGGCAAGTATATGGTATTCCGGTGCGATAGGCATGGCTATAGGATTTAATTACTATTTTATGGCTCTGCTGGCCGTAGCATTTGCAGTTCTCGTACCGCGTATACCACATATTTCCAAAATAAAGAGCGATATCGATAGGTGATCACAAGGGATCAAACATTTTCACTTTTTTGTTATTCAACTGTCTTATGCCGTGGTCAATGGCTTTAGTAATGATCCCTGATCTTGTATTATTTCAATATCGGCAAGTTCATGGTCAGTAAGAAAGTCTACGAATTACAGTCTGGGGACAATCTTGAACAAGACAGCATCATGTTTGATTGAGGTAAGTACGTAAAGATATCCATCGGGTCCAACTTGTACATCGGTAACAAGTCCTATGCCCTTTGCAAATGTCACATCATCAAGCTCTTGTGGTGTGTTAGCAACTTTATCCGAGAGTGGGCCATCAAGGGCTAGATGAGTTCTATTTTCGTTTAGGTCAAAGTGAAAGATTGTACCGTTCTTTGCACTACCAACAAAAAGATCGTTTTGATACTCTTGGCCTAACTTATCAGAATTAAAGAACAGCAAGGATGTCGGAGCGACAGTGTCTATCCAATTAAATTCTGGATCTGAATATACACCATTGCCATCAAAACTTTCTAATTCTTCCTCGTCAAAATCCTCTTTTTGATTAGACAAGCCTTGAATGATGGGCCATCCACTGTTAAAGCCTGGCCTGACTAAATTTATCTCGTCGTTCTTATTGTTGCCGTTCTCCGTGTCCCATAAATTCCCTGTTATGGGATCAAATCCGATTCCGAAACTATTTCTTATACCATATGAAAAGTACTTATTTAGCGGATCTCCAATTCCCAATATCCCTTCCTTGTCCACAGCTTCACCCTCGAATGTTACTCTGAGAATTCCTGCTCTCCCATCTGGCATAGGACCACCCTTTGCGTTTTCAGCTTTCGTCATGTATGTTTGGTTTTGGCGATAGTTAACGTTACCAATTACAAGATACAATGTCTTATTGTCTGGGCCGATCCTTAATACACCTCCGTTGTGTGACATTCCAGGAAATGCAGGCAAATCCAACAGAAGTTTTGGATTTAGAAGCTTATTTTCAATTAATTCATATCTATATAGACGATTACCTAAAACCTTGCTACTATTGGTTGCATCATCTTCAGTATAATATAAGAAAACATAAGGTGCTCTAGATGGTTCTTTTGAGACTGCAATGCCCAATAGCCCCCTTTCACTTACATTAGCCACATTGACAGTAAGGAGAGGTTCATCTAATTTAGTTCCGTTTTGGATTCTGATTATCTTACCTGTATTCTTTTCAATTAGTATAACATCATCTTGGCTCAGGAAAGCCATACCAGTTGCGAATTTTGGTGCTCTTGCAAATTCATCGAAAGTTAAACCAGCATCTGTTAACTTTACATTTTCATAAGTTCGTACTTTCGCGTAGGTGTTTTCTACACAATTGAGGCCCAAGCACAAACCCAATGCAACTATAGGACAAATTAGTGAAGCAAATCGCTCAATCTTCATTAAGCACACACGCTAATACACTAAGAATCCTAAAACCATTATATTGGTATTTGCCTCTGGCAAAATGGCCAATTACACAGAACAAAGTACATCGGTTCATGGTGTTGACAGAATCGATTTAATTTATAAAATCCAACGAATTGCTTAATATCTTACTTACTTTACCTCGTTTTGTTTTCAATAGTTCCATGTTTGATTGTCAATAAACTAGATATGTTAAACTACATATGCGGAAATTTGGTTCCTCTACCATAATTGCAAATATGATTTCTAATAATATGGTTTATTCTTAGTCGACCATAAGACGGAAAATTATATGCATATTCTTCCAAGAAATACATATGGAAATATTGGAAATGATTGGTTCGCTAATCATAGGCTTTATACCTACCTTGGGATTTCTGGAACTTTCGTATCAAATGGGCAAGATCACTGGTAAAAAGGGAGACCGATATCCTTGGAGGCAAAATGGGATTAAATCATTGAAAGCGATTAATTCTTAGATACATTACTGGTAGATATCTATCGACCGCAGTAATTCTCAAAAATCAAAATATTTTCTAATTTTTGAATCACCGACTAATCTATTCCTTTAGCAGTAAAGTGTCTGGGTGTCCTCCTGTACAAAAGTAAAAGGTATTTATTTCATAACAATTCTTGCACTCCAATTTGTGTTCTAAATTATGGCCAGACTTATCCTTGCTATCACATTTGTCATACCCAGCTCTTACAGTTCCTTCAGGAAGATTTACTTCAAAGGGTTCCTCACAATTCCAACACGAGCGTCGAAAATCTTCCAAAGTTAGTTTTCACTTATTCCAGATTTTGTTCAGCCCTTTATTTAACTGTAGACTGACAAATAAGGCTAACACGCTAGAGTCAACTAGTCACTATTGGTTGTGATCATAGGTGACATCTACTTGCGTCCTTTCATAGCATTCCCAGGATGAAATAAGAGCAGGTCAAGATGCGGAAAGGAGTATGTGGGTAGGTGGCAGATTCAGCAAAATTCGTGAAGGGGATCATTTCAGCCTTTCATAATATCGTTCCCTGATTGAACAGCCTAATCATGATGTCCTAGTCAAAAGATGAAGAAGATAAATATACTGTTAGTGGGGACCCACATTATTGGTTCTTTTAGCATCAAGATTAAAGTTTAAACAAAACAGAAAGTCGATAATTGGCTTTCTCGTTATGATCACAGCCGCCATATGTTTGCTGACCATCCCAGATTTTGTAGGCTTTCATATTGGATTGACTGTTAAGCTATCAGCCATAGTGCTGTTGTTTGTTTACGTTGCACTGTCCTTTGAAATGGTTCATAGGACTACAATTGCTCTCTTTGGTGCACTGGTTGCAATCGGGATAGCTGTATCAACAGGGTTATTCACGACTAGTGAGAGTTTTGAATTTGCTGTTGAGGCCGTCGATTTCAATACCATAGGACTCTTGCTTGGAATGATGATTATAGTCGCAATTTTGTCAGAAACTGGAATATTTCAATACGTTGGTATCAAGGCAAGCAAGATGTGCAAGGGCAACCTATGGAAACTAATGGTTATCTTGTGCACTTTCACTGCCATTACTTCAATGTTTATAGATAATGTTACTACTGTCCTGCTAATGGTGCCAGTAACTATCTCTGTATTTAGAACGTTTAAAGTATCACCGGTACCTTTCATACTTGCAATGGTCCTCTCCTCTAATGTAGGAGGAGCAGCTACCTTAATTGGAGATCCTCCTAATATCATGATTGGATCGGCTGCCAATATTGATTTCAATTCGTTCATACTTCATATGGGACCAACCATTGCTGTTTCATTCGTAGCATCCCTGGCTTTGCTGAGATTTTTTTTCCGAAGGGATCTAAGATCACAGGTACATAATCTAGAACAGTTAATGAATGAAGATGAACGTCTCTTGCTAAAAGACAAGACCCTGTTTAAGAAGTCAATGATAGTCCTGTTGGGAGTGGTGGTATTATTTATTGTGCATGGCTCAATTAACTTGGAACCGTCAGTTATAGCTCTAGGAGGAGCTGCTGTCTTGCTACTCATCACTAGGGCGCAACCTGAGAAGGTACTTAATGAGGTAGATTGGGCCACCCTTTTTTTCTTTATTGGATTGTTCATAATCATTGGGGTTGCGGAAGAAGCCGGATTGATCCAGTTGCTATCTTCGGCAGCCATTGGAATTACAGGTGGTGAGCCGTGGTCAACTTTTTTGATGATTATCTGGTTATCGGCATTTGCAAGTGCTTTCGTGGATAATATTCCTTTTACCGCGACCATGATCCCTTTAATTCATACCCTAAATGCAAATCCTACAATAGCCACATATTTCGGTCAATTGTCAATCAGTCCACTTTGGTGGGCTTTATCATTGGGCGCAAATCTGGGAGGAAATGGTACCCTTATAGGGTCAAGTGCAGGTATCATAGCTGCTGGTTTGTCTGAAAGACATAGCTACCCAATAACATTTAACCGATTCATAAAAATTGGGTTCCCTTTTATGATACTTACAGTCGGAATTGGAACAGTGATATTAACACTTGACATAATGTTGCGATTATAGACCTAGTAAGGGTAGTATTCAGTGGACCAATTTACCTCACGAAACGTCATTGATTTGATGAGCGTAAATAATCATTAGGCAGACTGATGTATTGCATTTGTATTATTTTGTGAAGAGAAAGCCTCGATCGCAAGTTTAGAAAGAAGTTGAGATTTGAGAGAAATGATTCAAAAAAGGCAACCGATTTTTTGAGAGGAAAGTGACCTAGACTGACGTTGATAAACCTACTAAATATATGAAATAATAAATATTCCAATCGCTGCCAACGAAACAATATGGACCTCATTTGACATTGGCTGACGTTAAAATATGAATATTATTATGTTGAGCCTAAGGGAAAGTGAGCCTACGAGAAAAAGTAAAGATCTTGAAAAATTAAACTCCATTCAAAGAATGGTAAACGAAATGGAATGAGCCAACAACAATATCTGCAGTTTTTTTCAACTAATGGGTGTTTAGGCAACGCATAACTGTCATTTTATGCATATTTGAAAGCACTCAAATATACTGCAACTTACGTGAATAGTATGAAGACGAAATCATATGTTGCAGTACTCATGACTGCACTTATAATCGTAGGGTTTTTGGTAATCCCCTCACTTTCCAATCATGCATATTCACAAGGGCCGCAAAAGAAGGTATTTAGATTAGGATATTTCCCAAACATAACCCATGGACAAGCTGTGATCGGAGTAGGAAACGGAGATTTCAAGAAAGTTCTGGGGAACAATATCGAATTAAAACCTTACCTCTTCAATGCTGGCCCATCAGCTATTGAAGCATTGTTTGCAAAACAGATTGATGCAGCATATGTTGGACCAAACCCTGCTATAAATGGCTACGTAATTTCTCAAGGCAAAGACGTTAGAATAGTTTCTGGCGCATCAAGCGGCGGTGCAGTCTTCGTAGTAAGAAATGATTCGGGAATACAATCAACCAAGGACTTTGCTGGTAAAAAGTTTGCGACGCCACAACTTGGAAATACCCAAGACGTTGCTTTGAGAAAATATCTACTCGATAATGGGTATCATACGAAGGAGAAGGGTGGAAACGTAACTGTAATACCCGTAAAAAATCCTGATATTCTGACATTGATGCTAAAGAAGGAGATCGATGGTGCGTGGGTGCCTGAGCCATGGGGCGAAAAACTGATAAAAGAAGCCAATGCCAGATTATTTTTGGACGAACGTACTCTATGGCCAGATGGCAAATTTGTCACGGTACACATAGTCACTAGTCCTGAGTACCTTCAAAGCAACCCAGATGTTATAAGGAAATTACTGGAAGCACATATCAATGAAACCAGTTGGATAAAAAGCCACAAAGAAGAGGCATTGAAGACCTTCAACACCGAACTCAAAAAACTAACTGGACAGACAATACCAGAGGATCAGTTGAGGGTAGCCTTCTCGAGACTGAATCTAACTTACGATCCTGTGAAACAATCACTCTTCACGTCTGCAAATGATGCATTCGATATAGGATTTCTGGGCAAGACACGTCCAGACTTGTCTGGAATATACGATTTGAAGTTGCTAGATGCAGTTCTTACAGAAAAAGGGTTGCAGCCTTTGGACGATATGGTAACTACTTCTGGTAACTCTTCAACGGACAATGCTTCTGCAATTACACCGAATGTATCATTTGCTAATAAATCACAGTAGCTAATTACTGTGACGGATAGTACTAGCTAACACATTGGGGGCGATGAAAGCAAATTACAAGTACTTCAATATCCCACACATCCTATACCAACTCTAGCACTTGTGGATTCACACTAGGTGCGAGATCATGTAAGAGGTTAAAGAAATCGAATTTTGGTAGTTTCTTCTGATACATCGACAAATTATCATCTTGGTCACATTCTTCATGCAGTGTTAACCGACTTGAAATCTGACATTATACTTAGTTCGTATCTAAGAGATTCGTTACAATGAAGAG
Organism: Nitrososphaeraceae archaeon; assembly: GCA_044870745.1. Taxonomy (GTDB): domain Archaea; phylum Thermoproteota; class Nitrososphaeria; order Nitrososphaerales; family Nitrososphaeraceae; genus TA-21. Next base: position 31,268 of record JBIOZE010000063.1, read on the forward strand.
CTTTATCGTTAAGGGACTAACGATGCTAAGGAAAGAACAAAATATATGTGAATATTTTTCATACATTTGCAATAGATTGCATGTTTAAGTTGATTTAAATGCACTCATATTTCTCAGTTGAATGTAGTTTGAAGCTGATTTGAGAAATCCAAAATTCATATTAGAACTGAAAAATATTTCAAAAGTGTACAAATCGGCAGACTCGTACAATCATACAGTCTTTGATGGCATAGATCTTCAAATAAAGGAAGGCGAGATTGTAACTGTAATAGGCAGGTCTGGATGCGGTAAGACTACCTTGCTTAATATCATTGCAGGACTAGACAGGTTATTCAGTGGAGAGCTTCTAGTCGAAGGTAAATTAGTTCTATCAGCAGGGTCTGATAGATCAATGATATTCCAAGAAAATGCTTTATTTCCCTGGCTAAACGTTATTCAAAATATTGAATTTGCACTTAGAGAAGCAGGGTTCATAAAGGGGTTGAGAAAGGAAATTGCTCTAAACTATCTTAATATGGTTGGATTAGCTGACTTTGCAACTGCCAATATACATGAGCTTTCTGGCGGGATGAAACAAAGAGTATCTATCGCTAGGGCGCTTTCACTGAATCCCAAGATACTCCTCATGGATGAACCATTTGCAGCTCTAGACATTCATACTAGGCAGTTATTATACAGTGAGTTATTGCGGATACACGATGAGACTAAAAAGACCATTCTCTTTGTCACACATAATATTGAAGAGGCAGTATTGTTAGGAGATAGAGTTATACTTTTATCTCAATCAACTGGGAAAATCAAAAGAGAATTCAAAGTAAATACCTCAAGGCCTAGGAACTTGAATCTTTCGGAATTAAAGGATATAGTGTCAGAAGTTCTTGATGAATTAAGAGATAAGAATTACCATAAAAAGGATCAAGCATATGCAACAACGCACTCAAACTAAAGAGATAAAAAAAAGAAAGAATCGTAGAGTAATAGACCTCAAGGATGCAGCAAGTATTGCAGCATTCCTTGTTGTATTTCTAGCGATCTGGGAAGCCATATACTTGCTGGAAATATTCCCCACTGTGTCGCTGCCATCGCCAGTGCAGGTTGCACAATCACTTTTCGATTTGATTACCGAAGGGGTTTTGGTTTATAGTACTGCTATAACACTGCTAAGATTATTCACCGCATTCATCATTTCAATTACTATTGGTGTAGGGGTGGGACTAGCCATGGTGAAATTTACCTATTTCGGAAAGACCATGAATTCATTTGCAGTAGGTCTGCAATCATTTCCCAGCATTGCCTGGGTGCCATTTGCAATATTATTGATAGGGTTGAATGATTCTGGGATCCTCTTTGTAGTAATAATGAGCTCGGTATTTTCTATAATGATTTCTACATACAGCGGCATACGAAATATTCCTCCGATATATTTAAGATCTGCATCTAACATGGGTGCAAAAGGGATATCCTTATTCCGCCATGTTATGTTGCCTGCAGCTACTCCTTCACTGATAATTGGTGTTAGACAAGGTTGGTCGTTTGCGTGGCACGCAGTAGTAGGCGCAGAAATGCTGATTACTACTCTTGTGGGTTTAGGTTACATTCTGTCAGTTGGAAGAGAATTTTCTAACATGCCTCAGATAATATCTACGATGATTGTAATATTCATTATTGGGTTGATATTCGACAAGGTTGTGTTTTCAAAAGTAGAAGATAAGGTTAGAAGTCGATGGGGGTTGAACCAGCCATCTGAAATGTGATTCCTTTTCCTATTATAACTATTTTATATCTACAGAATTATCTGAACGTGAACACACAGGACAATTCAGTCATGCTATAGCCTAAAATGCTGATAATGATTTCTTGAGCTATCGTCTAAGCGTAAGATTGAAAGCTATTTGGAGATTAGGATGAATTTCTCCGTGTATATTCTCCATTATCTTATAAGGGCTCTCTTTTGCCTCAAGGTAATCGTTCAGATCGATCAACGCATTTGCCAATCGAGATTTTGCATGAATAACATTAGTAGAATTGGATAAGAACCCCTTTAGCTCATCATTATACAATTCTGACATTCTATTTGATATTTGTATCGAATTATCATAACTATCCCTATCAATCATTATAGTTTCATTTACTTTATTAGGCAAATGACTGGAGTGAGCAGTAGACATATTATCCTTATTACTAGACATATTCTGTATATTGGTAACCTTTGAAAAATTCATACTCAGCATAACATTAGAAGGAATCCCAAAAGCATGACCGTAACTTCTTAGAACCTCATCAGCCAAGTTAGCGACTACCAACGCTATAATTGTATTATTATAAAATTGATCACTATCAATACTAAAAGACTCTTCGCTGATAAGTATGTCAGACAAAATTCTTTCTATATTCTTGCTGTGTGCAATGGATTCTGCATAACCACTGTTATTAGTATCGATTGTTAGGCTGTTATTGAGGAGTCTATTTTCGATCAGTATCATGTTAATTAAAGTAAGAAATGAGGAATCATCATCAGTACTAAAATTATGTGCAAAAATATTATTAATCCCAATGTTAACACTGAGTAAAAAAATTGCAATGAGAATATAGCAAACCAGATTGTTGTCCATTTCAATGTGGTGATAAATAAGATTTCTAATTGATCATAGAATAATAGGAATTTGTGATAAGCACTGCTTCATTGTGCAAGCTTGAAAACCTGTATTCGTGAATTACCAGTATCGGCAACATACGCGGTTCCGGTATCTTTATCGACACCCACTCCCTCTGGATCTGTGAATTGACCGTTACTTGTGCCAGCCTCCCCAAATTTGGTTAAGAATTGTCCATCTCTTGTAAAAACCTGAACTCTGTCGTTGTTCTTATCCGTAACAAAAATATTGTCATTGGCATCTATTGAAAGACCAGCTGGCCCTTGAAATTGTCCATCGCCTGTTCCCTTAGTTCCCCACTTGGTAATGAATTTCCCGTCATTAGTAAACTTTTGAATCCTATTGTTGCCATAATCAGCAATGTACACATTTCCGGTAGAGTCAACAATAGCACTTTCTGGTTTTGATATCTGCCCATCCTCTTCACCCTCTGAAGACCATTTGAATAGAAATTCTCCATTCTTCGAGAAGACCTGAACATTTGCAAGGTCCCTGTCTGTTACAAATAATTTTCCTTCTGCATCATTTGCTGGGACGTGTGGGTGCAAAAATTGTCCATCGCCTTCACCTTCAGTCCCCCATTTAGTAATGAATTTACCGTCATTAGTAAATTTTTGAATTCTAAAATTGAACTGATCTGCCACATAAATATTGCCTTCTGGATCCAAAGACAACGCTGACGCCTTATGGAATTGTCCATCGCCCTCACCACCATCACCAAATTTGGAAATGAAGTTTCCTTCAGGGTCAAATATTTGTATTCTATGGTTAGCGTAGTCAGCAACAATAACACTTCCATTATAAAAATCAACATCATTGTGCCCATTAAATTGACCATCTGCTTCACCTGCAGTCCCCCACTGCGTATAATATTCAAAATTCATTTGCTGTCCCATGACCAACGGAAATGAACTAACAAAAAACAAAACCATACCAGAGATAACAAATAAGACCATTTGCTTTAGTTGCAACATCAAGCGTTTTTTGGAAGCAAGATATAAATCTATTTCAGTAGAATTGTTTGTTCCTCTAGTGAAATCTTAGTGCGAATTAAATAATCATTTTGAAACAGAGGGGAGTGCAAGGAAGATGTGTAAAGTCCTAGTATTGGTAACTAAAACATGTAGCTTTGCTAGTATTCAAAACGATGCATTCGTAGATCAAAAACACTCTCGTATTTAATAAACTGTAAATGAGCATAGCTGCTCCACGATTTCATAATCATAAATCCTGTAGGGGTGATAACTAGATATGGTAACGTAGTAGAATAAGAAATGTATAAAATTAGGTACATAAAAAATTGTAGTAGTTCACAGAGAACTTGTCATGGTGAATCAACGGAATGAATATGTAAGCTAAGCTGCCCGTTTTACCAAAATACTTTCAATTGTATTATCGTTCAAGATGGTCTTTACTAGTTTAAGTCGTTCCTCTTCGCCTATTTGTCCTGAAGACTGGATTGAATCTATCGCTTTCAGCTTCCAGTAATTATTTACTCCCGCTTCAATAATGAGTTGCGCGTGATATACTACTGCGCCAAAGTTGGTAAGAGAGAAACTACCTTTGATCCGTTGTACTACTCCTACTCTTAGTAGTAATTTAGTTCGGATGTAATACTGCTTCTTGGTAAGTCCCTTTGTAAGCTTTAGTGTTTCACTGCTTACGCTACCTTTGGCAATAGAGCAAAAGATATCAAGCGACTTACTGTCGGAAATGGCCTTCAGAACATCAGCTACTGATTTACGTTCCATGTTTTTACCATACCTTTTTGTTTATAATTTTTCGGTTGCCTATATAAAGACACTTTCGCGCTTGCTGGAAAGTAGTGCAATAAAGTATCCAAATTAAGGAAAATAACTAAAAATTCATCAGATGTCTATTAATACGCAAGTTAATGACATGATATTGGACTCTAATAATGCAGCAGCAGACTATACCATGCGTGTCTGAGGATATCTTCTCTATACTTGCTGATAAGCTCTCTGTTGAAATAATTACAGCTGCATATGCGGGATTACATTCGACTAATCGTCTCACGAATCAGTCCAAAAAACAGTACTATGTGAGACTGAAACGTCTAGTTGAAATGGGTATAATAGAGAAACAGGAATCTGTGTACAAGCTAACATCCTTTGGATCAATTGTTTATGAAAATAATTTGAGAACCATGGACAAGATAATTCCAAATTATTGGCAGATTAAGAGTATCGACGTTCTCAGAACTAGGAATGACTTTCCAGATGATCAAAAGGAGAATATAATAAGTGAATATTTTGGAACTGCCAGTCTCAATGATATTACTAATTCGACGCAGCTTACAAGCTTTAGCATAGTAAAGAAATTTGAAAAATTAATTCCTGAAGTTCTTAAGGTCTTGGATAACGCAGAGAATGAAGTATTTTTTGCTACCAGGTATCATGATCCTCACGTTTCAGCCAAGGTTTTTGAGAAATTTGGAAAGGGCGCGACTATACACATACTGGACGGCAACCCTGAACAGATAAGTGTAGAAAACAGACTTACAGCTATATTGAGAACTCCACCAAATAGGGAAACTGCAGAGTTAGTCAAAAAAATTGTGAAGTCATTAAGATTCGATCTGAAGAGGCTAGCTGGCTTACCGATAAGCTTTATGGTGGTAGATGGCATTCAAGTAGTATACGAGACTGTGAATTTTATGAATCCCGAAGCATTTACAGTGGCAGTATCCAAGTATGATGATCCTTATCTAGCTCAAAGATTTATCGAGTATTACAAGTTGTTATCCAAAGATGCAACTATACCAAAGCTCGTACAAAAAATCCAACCTCGACATTCGTAAGAACTAGTGTAAATTCAAAAATATGTAGTTACTTTTTTACCTAAAAATAGATAAACATTAAGTAAGAAACAATAGTCAGTCATAAATACTCTGTAACTTAATACGTATCGATTAGAAATGAAATACAGAAGTCGAGCTGACATTGTTTCACAAATCTTGGAGGCGGCAAACGGGGGTGCGACTAAGACGAAAATAATGTACAAGTCATACGTCTCATTTGCACAATTGAGAGAATATTTGGCATTATTGACCGAAAAGGGGTTGATTGAATTCGAACCTGTCGGTAGTATTTTTAGAACCACTGAGAAGGGCTTACGAGTACTAAACATGTGCAATAATATCAATGAGGAACTAGTAATAACTCAAAAGTAGCACTATCTGCAATACGTCGGTTCCCCTCATAATTTTTGTATGGCTATGGTAACTGTTATATAACTTTGAAAGTGTATTATTTATGTAAAAAAATGGAAAGTATAATGCGCTGTCAAATATGTGGTAAAAAGACACATGAACTGCGCTTCTGGTTCGAAAAAATGGCTTGCAGCAATTGCTACAAAGTCAGTAGAGCCAGATCTGAGATGATTTTGGAAGCCTCAAACTAACGTATCATCTTTTTCTTTTGAAGCAATGACTATATTTAGATCGAACAATTAAGATGCCAGATCCTATTTCACGAATTGCTAATAGCGGTCTTGAATTGTTAACTTATTCTTTTATCTAGTTCATCAATAACTTGATCTAAAAGTTACTGTAAATAATATCGCAAAGTAAGATCCTAGGGGGAACGATCAAAATTCTACTGGATTAGTTTAATTCATGAATTAGATCTTTCAAATTCCTTTTGGGTTTCGGTTGAAGCATCTTCAATGGGTATCCTATACAAAGGATTGACGAAGGCACGAAACTTGACTGGAGAGCATCCATAACTTTGGATTCATCTAGCATGCCTATCCATATCGAGCTGAGACCTAGAGCGTGTGCCGCTAATTGAGAATATGAAGCAGCCAGAGTCGCATCTTGTTGAGAAAATTTCTTAATAATGTTGGAAGGAAAGTTCATTCTTATTCTTTCGGGATTCATAACGAACACAAGGACGACCGGGGCGTTAACATATGGTTGGTTGTTGGCAGCGTCAACTAGTTTCAATTTTGCTTGCTGATTTTTCACGTGATAAATTTCAAAGCCTTGAAATCCTCCTGCAGTGGGAGCTGTATCTGCTGCAGCGAAAATCATTTCAAGTTTCCACTCCTCTACATCCCGATTCTCAAACTTTCGTTGGGATCTCCTACTTAACATCACGTTAAAGAGATTTGTCTCCAATACGTCACCTACGTCTTGAACCTTTACTTCTTCCTTGTCTTCATGTTTGGGATAGACTAATTTCGGAGTCTCAGAGAACATTCTAGAGAATATATCTTTTGGGAATGACAATCTATTATCATATGGATCAACTTTAATATATAAAACATTTTTCTAAATTAATATTCATCAGCTAACTAACATGTTTGAAGATATCTGATAAGCCTAAAAATTTTTGTCAACTATGTTAGAAAATATGTTTTACTATTTTATTATCTATTAGATTGTAATACTGTTGTGATAAGCAGACTCTATACTATTCAAATAATTTATTATGGATACAACCATATCAAACAAATAATATCGTAATAGCGCAGTGCTAAAATATTAAATAAATTAATTACAATGGAACCATTGTATCTATTAATCTTGCATTTGTTATTATTCCATCTTTTTCATTGATTAATAGATCAACTGTGTGCTGAAGCCCATTGAGAAGGAATGTAACTTGAACATCCCATGCTTCCCTTTTCTGTTCGTTTGGAAAAGGAAGCAAAGTTCTTATCTTGAAATTATCAATGTTGCTACCGTACATTGCTTCGACGGCCTTCTTTGAAGCGGCTTGAATTTCGCTTTCTGTATGGACGGGATTCATGTATGATTTATATTTTCTAAATATATAAGCATATTGCAACTGGACATTCGGATTAAAATAGATTGTATAGTCTAGACAATGACACCTTGCTTGCTGGCTCTGTGGTAGCAACTTTACCATTTACTTTTACAATATAGGTCTCAGGATCGATATTGATCCTGGGTGTCAGGTTATTCAATATCATATCCTTCTTTCCTATATTGCGACAATCCTTAACTGGTAATAGCTTTTTCTTGAGGCCTAATTTCTTGGCAAGACCATTCCTTATTGCAAGTTTTGAAGTAAACGTTACTGAAGTAGAATACTTCGCACGACCTAACGCACCAAACATCGGTCTGTAATGAACCGGTTCTGGGGTAGGAATAGAAGCGTTGGGATCCCCCATCAATGAATATGATATAAAGCCACCTTTGATTATTAGTTTGGGTTTTACCCCAAAAAATTGTGGGGTCCAAACAACAATGTCGGCCATTTTTCCTGGCTGCAGTGAACCCACATAGTCTGAAATCCCATGCGTAATCGCAGGATTTATTGTTAGTTTTGCAAGATATCTTTTGGCACGGAGATTGTCATTCTCGCCTTTCTCTTCTTTTAGTCTTCCAGACATCTTTTTCATTTTGTCAGCTGTCTGCCAAGCTCTAGTTGTTACTTCGCCTACCCTTCCCATGGCTTGGCTGTCAGAAGAATACATACTAAGAGCCCCAATATCATGTAACACATCTTCGGCAGCAATTGTCTCACCCCTAATTCTTGATTCAGCGAAGGCAACATCCTCTGGAATACCTGGATTAAGGTGATGACAGACCATCATCATGTCCAAGTGTTCATCCAATGTATTGATTGTGAACGGCCTAGTAGGGTTTGTGGAAGAAGGTAGGATGTTTTTCTCGCCAGCTATTTTCATAATATCAGGTGCGTGTCCTCCTCCAGCTCCTTCTGTGTGGTACGTGTGAATCGATCTACCTGCTATTGCCGCAATGGTATCGTCAACAAAGCCACATTCATTAAGGGTGTCAGTATGTATTGCTACTTGAACATCAGTTTTATCAGCAACTCTTAATGCAGCATCAATTGTAGCAGGAGTAGAGCCCCAGTCCTCGTGAAGTTTCAATCCACATGCCCCTGCCTTAATTTGCTCAATTAGTGAGGACGGCAATGAATCATTGCCTTTGCCAAGCAGGCCAAAGTTCAAGGGAAGATCCTCCAGTGATTCTATCATCCTGTGAATATTCCATTGACCAGGAGTGCAGGTAGTAGCTTTAGTCCCTTCTGCAGGACCAGTGCCCCCACCGATCATCGTTGTGGTACCGCTACAAATTGCCTCTATTGCTTGTTGAGGTGACACAAAGTGTATATGAGTATCTATTGTCCCGGGAGTGCATATAGTATGTTCTCCGGATATCACCTCCGTACTTGAAGAAACTATCAAGTTATTGTGCACGCCGTCCATTACGTTAGGGTTTCCTGCCTTACCGATTCCCGCAATTAAGCCATTCTTGATACCTATGTCGGCCTTTATGAATCCTATAATTGGATCTAGAACAATGGCATTGGTAATTACAAGATCTAGTGAACTCGCATTAGGTATGCCAGATGCCTGTCCCATTCCATCACGCACACTTTTACCTCCACCAAAAACAAGTTCATCACCATAGACTATTAGATCATTTTCGATCTCTATTATGATATCTGTATCACCAAGCCTGATTCTGTCACCCTTGGCGGGGCCATACAATTCCACATATTGCTTCCTAGGGATTTTCAACACCAAAAACTAAATCACTCCTAAAACCCTTTCTCCTTTAGTTTTGCTAAGGAAATTTTTTTCTGCCTGTTAGAAAGTTTGCCATTGACTAAACTATTAAAACCAATGACTACTTTCTTTCCTCCGTATTCGGTTAACTCAACAGTTCTTACATCACCTGGTTCAAATCGGACCGCCGTACCAGACGGAATATTAAGATGAAATCCAAAGGCTAGCTTTCTTTCAAATCCTAGGGCCCTATTAACCTCAAAGAAATGAGTGTGTGATCCAACTTGAATTGGTCTATCGCCTTTATTCGCTACCTTCAGTTTTATTGTCTTTCTTCCTACATTAGCAATAACGGGTTTTTGTGATAAGAAATATTCTCCGGGGATCAAGACTACATTTCTCCATAACTCATAATATTGGACTATGAACAGTCACAAGTTTAGTACCATCTTCAAACGTTGCCTCTACTTGGACACTTTCGACTAGTTCTGGAACACCAGGCAATACATCTGCCCTCTGCAGTACATGTCTTCCAGAACTCATAAGATCTGAAACTGACCTACCGTCGCGAGCACCCTCGAGTATGTGATCAGCTATTAGAGCTACTGACTCAACATAATTGAGTTTTAGGCCCCTGGCCATCCTTTTCCGTGCAAGTTCGGCAGTCATAAAAATGTACAATTTATCCATTTCTCGTGGAGAAAGAAACATGTAGATTCAAAATCTATTACAAATTGATGTATTTATAATTAATCTTAAAATAGAAATTTGATGCAATGTAATTAAGGTCATTTGTTGTAAGATTAGTTCTGATCTAGAAGATCACTTTGCTCAAATAAAATTATAAGTGAGCAAAATACTGATCTAACTTCTGGCAATGAACTTTCAAAGTGGAAATCTTGCATATCCGCGAATTCATACTTCAGAATATATTAAACCTCCAATGTATATGCATAAGAACTGGCAAATTAGTAGTTTGAATGTGCAGAGAATTACCCCATTGAGGTTTATCTATTCACTTCATGACGTTGGCTTGACAGGACATACTTATAACGGCCTGGTATGACATTGCAAAACAGCAAGCTGTTTGGGGAAGATGTAAAGAGGTCGTCTGGCGAAGAAGCTAGAAGATATAATTTATTAGCTGCCCGGCTAATTGCCGACCTCGTAAAGGGTCTGCTAGGGCCACGTGGATTGGAAAAAATGTTTATCGATATTTTGGGGGAGACTACTGTTACTAAGCACGGGGCTACATTACTACGCAAAATTGATGTTGAGCATCCTGCAGCCAAGTTATTAATTGAAGCTTCTAATGCTGTTGATAATGCTGTAGGTGATGGCACTACATCAGTGGTAGTTCTGGCTGGCTCTCTAATTGAAAAAGCAGAACAACTGCTAAACATGGGTTTTCCTCCCGCGGTAATTTCATCTGGATACATGGAAGCTCTGCAGATAGCTATCAAGATTTTGAAAGCGCTTACTGTAGGTTCAGCTAATTCCAACATGACTATTATGGAAGGACTTGCGGACACATGTTTAAGATCCAAGGCAGTATCTCAACTTACCGAACAGAAGAAAATAGCAAGGCTCATGGTGGATGCAATTTGCAATGTTGCCAATTTTTCGAAAAATCATGTCGATATTGATGATATAAAAATAGAAGAAAAATTGGGACTCATTTCTGAGACCGAACTGATTCAAGGAACCGTAATTGATAAAACAATTGATGACTCATCCATGCCCAGACTCGTTGAAAATGCACGTATATTGCTCTTAGATACTGGTATTGAAGATGAAAGAACCAAAACCGACGCGGAAATTAGGATTTCATCTCAAAAAAGTCTCAAATTATTCTCAGAAACCAAGATTCGGAATTTGATGGAAAAGGCTCATAATGTAATCAATTCAGGAGCAAACGTTGTCTTTTTACGTGGCGGAATCGACGCTCTTGCACTGAACTACTTTACAAAAAATGGTATAGTAACAGTTCGTAGGATTAAAGAGAATGATTTGATTTGGCTGTCAAAAGCAACAGGTGCCAAGATCACCCGAGATCTTGACCGTATAACTATTGATGAAATCGGGATCGCCGAAAGAGTTTATGAAAAATTTGTTGGGGATGATAGGATGGTATTCGTAGATGGATGTAAAAACCCAAAATCAGTCACTTTGCTATTACGTGCAACTTCCAAAGTTATTTTAGATGAATTTCATCGCACAGTTCTTGATTGCTTATCTGTTTTGAAAGACTTTGTAGTATTACCAAAAATTGTAGCTGGCGGTGGTTCAGTAGAGGCAATCATCTCATTCTTGATTATCCAGAGGTCATACTTATTCAAAGGTAAGGAACAAATTGTTGTTAGGAAATTTGCAGAGGCATTCGAAGAGATCCCGTTGACAATTGCCCGCAATGCAGGAATGGATAGAATCAACACAGTAACTGAACTTAGGCACAAAATTTCCTCTCAACGCAATTTGACTAATATAAAATTAGAAAATGGTGAAGAAAATAGAAATCACGCCGATAACCATTGGTATGGCATCAACGCTATTGACAGAAAGATAGACAATATGATGTCATTAAGGGTGATTGAACCAGTTATGGTTAAGGAACAAATTTTTGTGAGTGCAGTTGAATTAGTGAGTCTACTTATTAGGGTAGACGATGTCTTGATGGCAAAGCCCGTCGATGATACTCATTCACATACCCATGCAGACGGAACCACACATTCACACAAAGAAGGAAATAAAGCCCACGAACATTTTGACAAGTTGGGGAAACAACAGCGTCCAATGCATCATTACTATTGACAGGACTCTAATACTGCATTTTTCCTCAAAGTTATGCAAAGGCAATGGAAGTAGCTCAAGATCATATGTAAACTAGCACATACTAACAAGATCACAGCTTTAAGCTTGGCATGACTGCCATTAATCAGTCGACACTATTTTTTCCAATGAGCAAAGGATATTATTTTTATTTTTCTTTTTGTTTAGCAATCACAAAGGTGGTACATCGCAGACGGGATAGGATTGGTGAGCACAATTTGACTTGAGGGAGTGTTATAACCAATAATATCAAAGGTAATTTCTCTTAAGCTTTCAGGCACACCAATTAGAACCTGGTCGTTATTGATAAGATCTGAAACATGGACCATCATATCATTGACTTCTAAATTTGATTCAAATCCTGAAATAAGGTAATCCAGATAGATAAGAAGTACTTCGTTAACATTGATTCTCACCCCTTTTGACAATTTGTCAGTGATTATATTGACAGAGTTAGACAGTACTTTCAAGTCCATCTTTCCATCAAAATGAAAGTCTTTGATCAGGGGCTGAGTATCTGGTTCTCCTTTAACAGTAATTTTAGCATCTATCAAAATAAAGTGTGGTTCTATTTAGGACCGTAATTTAGTGGGGGCCGCTTTGGTACATCTGCTTTGGGCCCATTACCAAAGTCGTAAGTATGTCCCAGACCCCTATAGAAGTTAGGTCTCACGGGTTGTCCCTCTGACATGCCCTTCTTAGTCAACGAAAGTCCTGCAAGTAGCTCTACTATGAGCCTGTTTGCCAACCCTGAAGTGATTCCACCATTATACGAATTACCATCGCTAACATCATAGTTTGGCGCAACTTCTACCAGATCGAAGGCAAACCTGTCAGGGTCAAAGGAAGTGGAAAGGAGTCGCATTAGTCTCATACCTTCTCTCGACGTCAAACCATTTGGCTCTGGTTCACCAGTACCTGGTGCATAAGCAGGGTCGAAGGTATCAATGTCCCAACTGATATATACCGCATCAACATTATCATTAGCTCTATCAGCTGCCTCTTTTGCAATCTTGTCTATGCCAAGTTCCTCAACGTCTAGCATCGTAAACCACTGAAAATCTTGATCAGCCATCCACTTGTACAAATCAGGTCCAGGCCAATATCCTCGAGGACCTATGAGTGTGTAGTTTTTTCCTTTCAGACATCCTAACTCCATTATTCTTCTGATGTGTGCACCGTGGTCATACTTGAAACCAGTTAATCCTTGCGGAGCACAATCTGCATGTGTATCAATGTGTATCATTCCTATATTCTTGTACTTTTTTGCAAAAGCACGAACATTTGCAAAAGTGATAGAATGATCTCCACCGAGCATGACTGGAATTCCATCAATGTCTAATACCTGCTTTACCTTGTCAGTCATTCTCCTGTGCGATTCTACTACATCTCCAGGAGAGACATTAACATCGCCATAGTCGACACTCTTAAAGACTCCAAAAGGATCAACTCCAGTCTCGATGTTGAAATGTTCGTATGGCGGAGATGGCACAGTTGATGCGGCACGAATAGCCCGTGGGCCATATCTTGCTCCTGGACGAATCGTAGTTCCAAAGTCAAAGGGTTCACCAATAATTGCTACATCTGGTTTCACCTTCTTCAATTCTTCCTGGCTCCTTACCCAAGGTAGCTTCAGAAAAGTAGGTATGCCAACAAAAATCGGCTCATCGTTTCCCTTATAAGAATCACCATAAAACTCCATTCCCATATTATATCCTATGTACCTAATTGACAGTATTTCTTAAATATTTCTAAAGACTTGATTAAACAAGCATTGGAAGATCTTGCAATGGATTCAACCTAGAACTAATAAGGTCAAATTATGTTGTATTTAGATATCATTTGTTTGTAAGACTGTCTTACTATTCCGTCAAAAATTTCAAATTTATATACAACTAGTATTGTTGATCGAAGTATCATGTGTTTAATAGGCGATCATGATGATTACCATGAACGCAGTATGATTTTTGGATTAAAGATCAACCAATGCTCCCAAACCAACGTCTGATTATAAATGGTTTGCATAACCAAGACTGGCCTACTATTTATTTTGTCTATTTAGTTGATATTTAGTATGAAAATCAGTTTATTTTCAGCTTTGTTTTCTAACATTAGGCAAAGAAAAAAAATCGATAGTATATTATTTGACAGGAATAATACTCCCCAGGATTTAATTCGGCATGGCGAGGACATGGCAAATGCAAAAAGATACGCTGATGCTCTAACATTATTTGAGAATGCCCTTAGAATTGATCCTGGCAGCGATATAGCATGGGGAGATAAGGCACTTATCCAAGACAAACAGGGAAGGACAGAAGAAGCTTTGACATCATTTTCAAAAGCTCTATCAATAAATCCTAAAAATGCCATAACCTGGCATAATAAGGGATTGTTACTACTTCGTATTAAGAGATTTAGAGAATCAGTCGAAAGTTTCGACATGGCTTTGAGGCTTGATGAAAAGTATGCAAAGGCTTGGTACAATAAAGGTAGGGCACTGGAATTACTAGGAGATCGTACTAGTGCTCAACCATGTCTCAATAAAGCCAGACGCTTGGATCCAAAGCTTTTTGCCAAATTAACCAAGATATAATCTAAGGAGTGGAATTCAAATAGACATCGGGCTTAGTTTAATATTGAACGAGTAATGTCTACCACGATATCGGAAATTCTCTAAGTTCAAAATCAATCTTTTAGAATACGATTTTGTGGATAATGTCACTAGCGATAGGCAACTCTAAATGTTGACAATAGATATCCAATTCTGCATAAATAATATATAGTAATATTGCACGAATTTAGAATGTTTGAGCTATTTTGGGATTCTGCAAGACATTAGCATTTTCAAGATTTCTTCAGCTAGCCATAGTCTACGAGAGGTATCGAGTAATTTAGAGGAGTTGGCAGAATCAATTAGACAGTATGGCCTTTTGCAGCCGGTCGTGGTCCGACCAAAATCGTCTGGTTATGAAGTTGTCGCTGGAAATCGTAGACTTGCCGCTGCGAAATTACTGAAGCTTAGAAAGTTAAGTTGCCATGTTATCGAATTATCTGACAAGGAGGCATATGAAGTGGGATTAGTTGAAAATCTTCAACACAAGACGATGAATCCTATTGAAGAATCCATTGCCTTCAAAAAATATGTTAATAGTTATGGGTGGGGCGGTGTTTCTGAATTGGCCAGGCACATTGGAAAGAGTCAGGAGTTTGTAACAAAAAGGATTCAACTACTCTCTCTTCCAGAGGAAATACAACAAGAAATTATTCGCCAGCGAATAACTCCAAGCGTGGCCTTAGAACTCCTTGCCTCTGATAAGGCGTCAATTCCAGAAATGGGCGAATTTGTAATTAAGAATTCACTCACTAAGATCGAAGCAAGAAGTTTTGTTAAAAACTTGATGAATGAAAATGTCACAAAAAATGTCATTACAAAAAATCAGGATGAAATTGAGGAGATAGTAAAGAAGGATTTGACTTCATATGAGAGAGAAATTTATTTGCTTGATAAAGCCTTAATGAAATCAATTACTATAATGAAATCTACATTGGTCAGCTTCGATGATGTAATAAATAGCGTTGACTACAATTGGATTCTAAAGGAATTACTCATGCAATATAGGCTAATAATTCATGGAGACATCGATACATTTTTGAAACTGCGTAAGAGATTGAAATCGAAAATGCCCTTGAACTATCTAAGTTCCAGTCCCAACAGTAAGAAATCATATAGCAAAGTAGCGGATTACCTTGATAAAGAAATAGTTACACCTATTCACTTAGGAACAACATTTTTGTCTTAATTTGGCAAAAATGATTTTTGGGACATTCATTTGAGAAAAGGGATTCTGTTACTGTTTAAAGATTGAAAATAATATATCTAGTTCTTTAACAATACATAATTCTTACCGAAAACAAATCCAACCCGCATAATTTGTCCTTTCTGAAATACAATGACAAGCTGAGAAAGTATTTCCATGACATGATAAGGAAATTTTCCCTCCTTGTATGCAAAGTTAATTTCATCTGGATGAATAAATAGTGACAAGTCAGTTTTCTTGAGATTTTTTTGTTGGCGCATATGGTTCAACATATTAATTATGAGCTCGAAATCATGTTGAATGTCAGGCAATTCAAGATTTTCATGAAAAGTCATTATCTTGGCAGAATCCTCTGAAATCTTTACCCTAGCGAATCTGCAAACCACGGGAAGTGTATTCCACTTGTCATTAAATTCCTTAAGTTCAGAGAGAATCTCTTCTATCTCAAGGGCTGAAGCATTAAGATAAGTTTCAGTAGCGCGATGCTGCTTCGAAATTATTTTAGATATTTCCTTTTTTACATCCAATATATCCTTGAATTGTCTTTTTGTCCTGAACACTAAAGCTGTTACTAAGATCGGTTCCTATTCAATTTTTGCCTTGTATAAAGTTGGAGAATGATTGATATAATACCGAACGGTAAGATCTCGCTATAAGATCTTCAATGACAGTCTGTCTCTATGCAAAACGCTAGTTGAAAATACAAAACTTGGCTGCAGAATTACAGACAGATCTTGACATTGACCTACAAGTTATCCAGATCTCTTGTAGAACTTTGAATCAGGAGGTCAACGTGTTAGGTGAATCTGTGACCTCCCGGACTTACATAGGCCTTCAAGTCTTCACCTCTAACCACGTCTTCCTCTGGGGGTACGTAATCTATAACTCCGTGTCTTTCTATTCCTGGATGTTTCTTCTGCGTAGCGAGGGCAACTATTACGAACAGCGCAAACGCAATTGGTGGAGGGATCATTGTGTCTAGGCCTGCAAGTTCTGGCGGAATTATGTAAAACATCAGTACTCGAAGAGCAGACCCAACAATTAAGGACACCAGCGCAGCTGGAGCATTGGCCTTTTTCCAGAATAGCCCCAGTGTAAGTGGCGCCCAGGCACCGGCAAATACGATATCAAATGCTAGGATCAGATAAACCCCAGGTTGGGGCAAAACATATGCAAGGGCAAAAGCAGCAACCATCATCGGAATGGTAAAAATCCTTGTTGTCCTTAATAGCTTAGAGTCCTCCATTCCTGGTCTCTTTAACCATTTTCTCAGAATGTCCCTCTGTATGATGTTTCTGGAGATGACACTTGAGATTGCAAGAAGTCCTCCATTGGCGGTAGACATTGATGCTCCTAAAACTCCCATAAGAAGGGCGACTCCGATAGGGAATGGCATGTGATTGAGTGCTAAAGTGGGGTAGGCAGTAAAGGGATCCGCTAGTGACGGAAGCAAGTACAGCGCAACTATGCCCATCATACTAGTAGGAACAATCGTAGCGATCGTCAACCCCGCGCCCATGAAAGCGCCTCTTTGCGCAGTCTTACCATCCTTAGCTGCAAAGACTCTTTCCATGAAATCAAGTGCCACAATATCTCCCAATGCAAGTGCAAGTATTCCTGCCCAATTTACCAGGGCCCCATTGGCCATGTCAGTGAGTCCGGACAGGTCTATATATGATGGAGGCACGCTTCCGAGAATAGTTCCGAAATCAACTCCAGCGTATCCCAGGGCGAAAAAGAGAAAGGCCGCCCAGAATGCAATTATGGCTAAGTAAATTTGGAAAATATCAGTATAGGCCGAAGAGAATAGTCCGCCTGCAAAAGTATAGATTAGTACGATTATCGCTCCTATCAACATAGCCCAGATGAAATCAATGTGTAGGACAGCTGACAAGATAAATCCGCTAGCAGCGAAGTTACCAGCCACAAGAACAATGAAACTAATCATCATTATTATACCTGAAATTCCCTCGGGTCCGGCACCGTATCTTCTGTAGTAAAAGTCTGGAAGAGTGAGGAGTGACATTTTATTCAACCTCCTCGCATAAAATACACCGGTGAGAATCAAACATGCTGCTAGACCTATTGGTATTGCGGCCCCGGCCCAAAATCCGAATTGGTATACCAGGGAAACATTACCCAAAGATGAATTGCCATCTATGGATTGAGCAGCTAGCATCGTCCCCACGAAAAAGAGTGGAAGACTCTTACCGGCTACCATATACCTCTTGCTACTTTTCTTGACGAGTTTAGAAGCCAATGTACCAACTACAAGTGAGAGTGCCAGAAAAGCAATGATTGCAATGCCATACCAATCCAATGTGGCCATAAATTATTCTAAAAGTTTACTAAATATTAAGGATTTAAACATTTTAGCCAAATTTGATACATAAATGAATGCTATAATGTGCAAGTTTCTGCCCCTCAGCGAATAATTTCTCTGTTACGTATACTTATGTTGTTTTGTCTCTAATTTGGAGTATATGGGATATCACATTATGTGAGCTACCCTAATTGATACTGAACTTATTTGATTACTCACATGAAATATTAAGGCCAAACTACCTTTAACCAATCTACTATTATTTCTGTTTCAATGTCAATAGAAATGATTTAGATTCAATCTGAAGTAACTCAAAGTACGTTAAATACAATACTCAACATCGCAAAGCCTTAATTCTCTTGATATTGTATGACGCAACTGAATTGTTGGGGATTTAAAGATTAGCTCCATAATCCGTAGTTGGTCTGACGAAGTTAGAAAATTCTGGCTGAATGTAGACCGTTCCTACATACTTCTCTGCGAGCATACGTAATTTAAGAAATGAGACTAAATTCAAAGATGATCAGGATACAAGATCCATCCTGTACACATACTAAATGAAAAAAGCTGAACATAGAAGTCAGCTCCTAGCGAATTCCTTCAAAAAGGAACAAAAAATGATCAACTTTCGTTTATTGTTGAGTATTGGGAAAAAGTATAACTTACTCCAGTTAAGTATGTCAAATAATATTAGGCCAGGTTTGCATTCATATTTTTATATAACATGTAGTAAGTTATGTGTATGGTCGATATTGGTAATAACTCTGTGTCAATCAAAAAAATTCTAGTTCCCGTTGACGGGTCAGAAACTTCATTTAAGGCCGCAAATTATGCAATTTATTTAGCGAAGATGGTAAACGCAGAGTTGGTCCCAATACACATAATGGAAGATGTGAAACAAGGCGGCGCTATAGGTCTACAGGCAAAATATGGTAATGTATCTCTAGTAGAGGCATTTAAGAACGCAAAAAAACAGTCTGCTGATGAGTGGCTCAAGAAAATAGAAAATGCGGCTGAAAAATCAGGGGTAAAGGTAAAAAGTGCGATATTAGATTCTGAAGGAAAGAACGAGAAAAAGCTGATAATAGAATACACCGCGGAGAATAGTATTGATCTTATTGTCATTGGCTCGAAAGGTGGCTCTAGGTTTAAAGGACTTTGGATAGGCGGCTTTACCAATTCAATTCTGCATCACTCTACTATCCCTGTATTGGTAGTGC
This sequence comes from Nitrososphaeraceae archaeon, assembly GCA_044870745.1. Lineage (GTDB taxonomy): Archaea > Thermoproteota > Nitrososphaeria > Nitrososphaerales > Nitrososphaeraceae > TA-21. The sequence continues at coordinate 50,640 of JBIOZE010000063.1, forward strand.
CTTGATTCCAGTCTCTTCGGGAATAATCGATGATTAATCCATTTTCTACTATGACTAATGTCGGGGCCATGGTCTCACATGATTGAAATTAATGGAATCTATGGCAATATCAATTTCGATCAGGTCCTAAAATCCAAACATCTAGAGATGGCAAAAAATGGTAAAGCCGAATCTATTTTGTTAACACGTAATGAGTCGGAAAAATCAAGAATGAGAAAGGTATCTGACAAAGGAACTGAGATAGCACTCATTATGCCTCCAGGATCGTGCCTTAATGATGGTGATGTAATACTCTTAGATGACCAAAGGATGATAATAGTAAAACAAAAGTCAGAAAGTGTGGCGTTAGTTACCATGCTACATAATAACTCTAACGAGAATTTATTGGAAACAGCAGTCAAAATTGGTCATATTATTGGAAACTTACACAGGCCAATAAGAGTAAAAGGTAACAGAATATACTTTCCTATCCAAGCTCTATCAGAGATTGAGTTATTTGAAAAACTATTCGCTAATTTACGCGATCTTGAAATAAAAAGTGACGAAATGGTTTTCCAGGCTGAGCGTGAGTGTAACATCTATGAACACTAAAAATAGTACTGAAGACTTGAGCTTCCTACAATTAGCAGATTCTTTTTTTCCTACCGGATTGTATTCCACATCTAACGGACTTGAAGCATTATACTATACGAAGAAGGTAAACCACAAATGTATTGCAGAATTAATAGAGGTTTTTCTACAACAACAGGTGGGACCTTCGGACTGTACTGCATTGGGAAGCGCATATGAATATGTCAAGAAATCAGATCTACATGGCCTTGTTCTTACAGATCAGACCGTATACTCTATGAAGACTATAGAAGAAGTTAGAATTGCATCAGTTAGATCTGGCACCCAATTGCTTAAATGCATATATTCATTTGCGAAGAAAAAAAAGATACTAGAAAACTACGTGCAAGTTGTAAATGAAGGTAATGCCTCTGGAACTTATCCAGTTGCACTAGCAGTATCAGCTTGGTCTCTTGGTATCGAAAAGTACAAGGCAGGAATGATGTTACTGTATGGATTTACTGTTAGTATGATTGGGGCTGCTCTAAGACTCGGGTTAGTTCAACATTTTGAAGCACAAAAAATAATACATCATCTCAAGCCTCGAATCTTAAAATCTCTATGGGATAATATAGATAGACCGCTTTCAGATATGTGGCAATTTGCACCTGCACTTGACATTTTGCAGATGAAGCATGAGCAGATGGTTTCGAAAATGTTTATTACTTAAGGACTGGAATTTTTAGGGTGGTTTCTAAGAGAATCCCTAGAGTTGGGATAGGCGGCCCCGTTGGATCGGGGAAGACTATGCTAATTGAGAAAGTGGTTCCGTTGTTATACGATAAAGGGTACAAAACTGGCATAATATCCAACGATGTAGTATCCAAAGAGGACGCCGAAAGGATGAGGAGAAGCCTAGCTACAGAAGCGGGGATTATGCCGCAAGAGTTAGTGGTAGGTGTGGCTACCGGTGGGTGTCCTCATACCGCCGTAAGGGAAGACCCATCAATAAACCTGTCTGTAGTTGAAGAAATGGAATCGAAATTTGACTATTTGGATTTGATCATAATAGAAAGCGGAGGAGATAATATAACTACAACTTTTAGCCCTGCATTAGCAGATTATTTCATTTATTTGATAGACGTGACGGGTGGTGACAAGTATCCAAGAAAAAGGGGACTTGGTATAGAGACTTGTGATTTACTTGTAATCAACAAGATCGATATTGCTCCTTACGTTGGTGCGGACCTTAAGATTATGAAAAGAGATGCAGCTATTGTTAGGGGCAGTAAGCCATCAATATTCGTTAATTCAAAAACAGGCCAAGGAATTGAGGAAGTCGTATTTCATTTGATCAGGGACGTGCTATTTGACTCTACTCCTAAGGGTAGCAAAATATAGTGATAATTCTAGACTGAAATGATAATTATGGATAGAAATGAATTACAGGCTGTTATCTAGATGAGTGAAACAAAAATGACTAAGTTTTCAAATATGATTGGAGGAATATTTCATACATTTGGCGTACCCACTTGATTTCTGCTCTCCGCTAGAAGTTCCCCCTGAAGTCTCAAAGTACAAGACTCATACTGGGCATTTGGTAACGGAAAAAGCTTTCAATGTTGGCTTGTTGCAGATGAAACTGGAACGAGAGAGCAAGAATCAGAAAACCGTAATTACGCAACAATATTGCAAGGTGCCACTTCTGATTCAACGTCCATTATATTTGGAAGAGAGTTTACCTTCAATGGCATTTGTGTATATTCTTTCTCCATCGGGCGGAATACTACAAGGAGATCGTTATCGTATTGATATCACTCTTAGTAACAAGGCACTTGTCCATATCACAACTCAAGGAGCTACAAGGATATACAAGATGCAGAATAATTTTGGAACACAAATGATTAATATTGTGCAAGAAGAAGGAACCTATTTGGAATATATTCCAGATCAGATAATCCCCTATAGCAATTCTAGATTCTATCAGATTGTTCAAATAAATATCCATGACAATGCGACTATGATTTATTCAGAATTATTAGTCCCAGGGAGAGTCGCTAGTGGAGAATCATTCAAATACGATATTTGTTACATAAAAACAATCGCTAGAAATCAGACAGGGAAACTTAGGTTCATCGATGTTGTAAAATTGCAACCTAAGATCGAAAATTTAAAAGTAGGAGGCATGTTCGGCTCCCTATATGTATTAGGCACAGTTTACATACTTACCGATCCTGCTCATGTTCATCACATTCAGGCAGAAATTAACTCAATTATTGCCCAGCTTCAAAATACAGTTTCTGGCGGCGCATCAATACTTCCAGAAAATCAGGGTGTCATAGTAAGATTATTGGGTAAAACTGCAGAGGAATTGCGAAACATCATATTTCGAATCGTAGCAGTTTCAAGAATGCAAATCCTGGGAGCTTCATTTACTAATATTAGGAAACCTTGATTTTTTCTCATTATGATTTTAGATACGTTTTGTCATCATCTGTGAAGCATTGAGCTGATATGATAATTCAGAAAACATGGTATGAAATTAGATAACTGCAATAAAAGTAAATGAA
>JBIOZE010000064.1:0-6217 GCA_044870745.1 Nitrososphaeraceae archaeon
TATAGAATCTATATTAAATTTCGAATTGTTTATTACTTTAATATTTCTAGGGTATTTTACTTCGTCCCCTTTACATCTCGAAGATTCTCCTTTCTTGTTTTTCTTGATTTGAAAATTTTCTTTAAAAATGATATATTCCTCGGATGATCCGGTGTCTTGTAATGCCTCCATAATCAATTTCGTTCCCTCAGAGCAGTAAATAGGAATATCTGGCCGGATAAAATGAATGTACGCGGCGTGGTCAATATGGGCATGGGTTAGTATAACAGCGTCAATGTCACTATCTTCGTTACCATCAAAATTCATGTGCTTGGCATAGTCTCTTCTATAGAAGCCTTTCAATTTAGGCAGCAATCCAAATTCAAATAGATCACCCATTCCATTGCATATTCTAGGATTAACAAATTCCGCAAAGTACTGATTCACCTTTCCCATTTGCATTCCGAAATCTAAGAATATTTTTGTTCCTTTATCTTCAATTAGAAATTTGTTACCTCCAATCTCATGGACACCACCGTAAAATGTAATTTTGCTTCCTGACGACGATCAGCTTTAAAACAAGGCGGTCCTTGTTTATTTAATTTTAGAATCATTGAGCAATAAATAATATTATTTACCCTGATTATAATATCGGCAGTATGCCCATTCCGACTTATGAAGACCTGATACTCCCATTGTTGAGATTTTCTTCCGATAAAAAGGAGCACTCTTCAAAGGACCCGACCGACTCACTAGCTAAGGAATTCAACCTTACAGAAGAAGAAAAAAATAGCCTTCAACCGGAAAAGAAATTAGCCATTTACTCATTATCGAATTAAGATATGGAAAATAATATAAATTGGCTGAAGAGAAAACATTGGAACCAAAAGTCCTGGGCATTGTTTTGGTTGTCCACTCCGGTTACACCTAGACCAGAGATTTTGAACCCTGAATAAGTCGTGACCCTATGTCTTTGGATTCGAACTGTTAACAGTACGCATCCCGACGAACCCTAATCATTTCGAAAAGTATAAAGCTCTCTAAATCGTTTTACAGTTGGAATCCTAATTTAGAACCTTTATCGGCACTCATACCGACGCCTACAGAAAGTCGGTAATTATGCAGATGATTTAATTATTTAGCCAGTTCTAATTAAAATTATAATATACAAAATACTTTTACAGAAGTTTGAGGATTGAATCTTCGATCTGCATAAGGAAAACTGGCTTGATCAAAATTGCTATTTTTTTTCCTTTAAAAATCGTATAGTTTATGATATCCTTAAAGAGTTGTTCATAACCTGTGATGAAAAGTATTGGAAAGAGCGGATATTCAGTTAGTATTTCAATAGCCGCATCAATTCCGCTCTTATGTCCTTCCATTCGATAGTCCATAACTGCGATATCTGGACGGTTTTTAGAAAAATTAGCCATTACATTGTCGCCATTCAATGAAACGAAAACTTCATGTCCTCTAGTAATGAGAAAATCCTTGTATAGAGTCAAAATATCCTCCTCGTCTTCAATTACGGTAATTTTTAATCTTGTCTTGCTAGTAATACTCAAGTCATTGCTCCGTCTAGTTAACATAAGAAGGGCAACAAAGTATAAAAGATACCAAAGTTTGATAACGAGTTTCAAATCAAATATTGTTACGCAAATGCATAACGTTATAACCAGGTATCTCTCATATGATAGATGTACGCTTTATTTGTCAAAATAGAAACACCAGGATACATTTTTGTCTGCTAATGACAGAATTGTCAGCATAGTAGATGATGAGATAGATATCACCGATTTATTTCACGATGCGCTTTGTAGAATCGACGGACTTACAGTTATTACCTTTAATGATTCGGTAAAGGCACTTGAGCACTTTACTATGAATAAGAAAGGATATGTGCTTGTATTATCTGATTACAGAATGCCTTCTATTAACGGACTTGATTTACTTAGAAAAGTAAAAACTCTGAATCCAAAGGTAAGAACGATGCTCATGAGTGCATTCGACGTAGGTGGCGACGACTTGCTAAAAAAATATTTGATAGAGGAAATCATAAATACATTCATCCAAAAACCTATTACCATATTTGCTCTATGCAATGAGGTAAATAGCCAAATTCATGCTTACGGGTTGGCATTGAGAGGTAACAAAGATAATCCATGAGTTCACGCAATGTCTGTATGTATTGCTTGCATCCAAAAACGCATCACATTTATTATTTGGGTCAAATGGACAATAAACATCCTTGCAAAACTTGTGAGTGTATTTCAGTTTAAGTCAATGTGAGCATTAACTGATATAAAGAACGGAGGAAGAAGACACATAGCCTATGTATATATTATTTTTTATATGTTCATCTTGTATGGTAAACAGTTCATCGGAGCTTAGATCGGTGTGGTAAGTTTCACAAGGGTGGGAGTTCCGATAATAGCATCGCTGATAGCTGGTGGAATTCTTAGTTTTATAATTGTCTTAAATTCATATCCTGAAAAACACGAAAACATCCAGGTGGAAGGCAAGTGCTTTGAATTAAAAGGTACTGCACACCATGCATATAATGAGCTTGTGGCACAAGGCAAGAAAAATTATATAAAAATATTAACTTCTAAGATAGCAAACCCAGACACAGAGATACCTATAACATTTACAGGAAAAAATAATGAAATAACTGATTTTGCAAGTAAACATGAAATAACTATTACCTCAAAACAGAATGTTATATTTTATCCAAATATTAATGGAAGTGTTGTAATCGGCAATGTGTCTGGAAGCGCGCTTTTGACCATCATCAACAATCTGAGTATAGAGGATTTATTAGCATCCTCAAAGTCAATCGCCGGAAGTGTTTCATAATTCCAAACGTCCAAATTCCCCAAAAACAGTTTGATAAAGCTTCTTTATTGCAGAAGCAATTTATACAAAATGGGCTAGAAGAGATAATTAAGAATTCAAGTGGCATTAGTGAGGCTGAATGCCGATATCAACCTGATTCCTGATGACCCTTTTTTAAACAACTAGGATCCAAATTAGGTAACGAAGTAAACAAAGACAGAAACTATCGGATAGAATAGAAGAAAACGATCCGAAAATTAAAACAGAATTAAAGGTAGGAAGACTCGTATTCGGTACCTAAAAAAGACAGCGCTAAGGTTGGTCTGTATCCTCATTATCGTTGCTCCCATCGTCTTGTGTAGGTTCTTCTTGTTCCTGTTCATTAGTATCTTTGTCTTGCTTCACATTTTGCTTATCGGAAGCAGATGCGTCTGTATCCGGTTCGTGCTGCTTTATTTTCGATTCATGATCGTCTGTAGGATTCGTTATGTTACTTTTTCCAGGTTCAAATGTTTGATTGCTTTTCCCAGCGAATGATAAGGTTTCATTGGACGAAGGGGTTGCGGTACCGGTCTGGTTTGTGGACCCGATTGCGGTACCGGTCTGGTTTATGGATCTAGTTGTGATGATAGGCACTTGTTGAGTTAGATCGACACCAACGGCTGTATACGTCATTTGTGTCGGATCAAGAACTATTTGTTGGCAGGTCTGATCTCCGGTGGATGCAAGGCTTATACAGATTTGAGCATTTTGCGCTACGACGGTGATCGGAATAATAACGGTTACATTGAGAGTAATGTTTTCAATTATTACTTTTTTTGCATGCGCACTAGTCACCGGATATGAAATACTGATCAATACAATAGATAAAATGAACAAAAGCGGAATCATGTGAGATCTTTTCATTGAAGTACCTCTGGCTTTAAAGTATATTAGGTACAACTATCAAGCGAGAATTTTGAGCGAGGATAAATAACATCTTGAGTTCTCAGATACTGTGATATTGCTATTAGTAAAAAATAAAAAAATGAAGAGTTCGCTAGTTACTGTTGGTGGTGCTATCTCCGTTTTCGGTTGAATCTCCGTTATTCGATTCTCCGCTATCAGATTCGGTACTCCCGTCTTGCTGTTCTGTGTCTGACTCCGTATCATTACTTGAAGATCCGCCAGATTCAGAGGTTGAAGCCGATGATGTATCGCTAGTACCTTCTGGTGAACTTGTTGTTTCATTAGAGCCTGAGCCGCCAGTGCCTGTAGAAAGAGAAAGCGCAGGCTGAGTGGTATCTGTACTTATAGTAGGAGTGGTACCTGTCGATAAGTCGATATCAACCGGAGTGTATGATGTTTGTGTCGGCTGTAATACTAGTTGTTGGAATGTCACGTCTCCGCTAGAAGCGACAGATGCGCAGACTTGAGCGTTCTGTATTTGTAAAGTTATAGGAACTATTACCGTGATTGGTATATTGAGAGTTGTGTCATCTATAGTTATGAGTTGAGCATTCGCTGTTTGCATAGGTATCCAATCGTATGGATTGAATGCCGTCGGTGTACTTGACATGTTTGAAGATGTTTGATTCGACTGTCCTTGGGAACTTAGATCTAACTTTGCATCTTTCTTATCTAATGGCTGACATGTTTCTTTACCGCCTTCAACCGAAGCACAAAGTTCAAGATCCTTTGCCTCTGTACCAGCCGGTACCATTGCGGATACTGGTAACTTTACTGGGCTACCTCCTGGACCTTTTTCTATAGTTACCGTTATGGTCGCATTCTTTGCTTGTGATTGATTGCCGGAAGCAGTTGCATTCTTGCTGTCATCCTTAAATTTCAAAAAGAAACTAAGAGGTACATTTGGCTGTTGGCCGGATGTCGATTCTTGGCTTGAATTTTCTTGGCTGTGCTGATTGTTGGGTATAGTACAAAACCCAATGAAAGAACAATCGCTATTGCCACAATAAAAGATATTGTAGTCATTAAAAGTGGCTAGAACTTTAAACCTTATAACGGTTAGATGGATTCTTATGTTCTACTAAGAATTTAGACTGCAATCACAAAGAAATAAATTTGATGGGCCCACTAGCGAACCCATCAAATAATGAATCGGTGCTGTCAGAAGTCTTGTAGTTTATTACACAACAAAGCATAAAAATAACATACTAAAATTAGCAAATTTGACTTTCGCAAACTTGTACATGATAAAATTATTCATCATACATAATATAAAAAATATTTATTTAGTCTTTACATTTTCGCATTACAAATTGGCCGCAGTCAGTAATTTTTGGTGACACTCAGCACAGATCAATTTGTCGACGAATCTGAAGAGAGCGTTGCTCCTTTGCTTGCAATAATCACACTTTGTCTCACTTATCATGTAAGTAATAGAAACAATATACTTTAATTCGTATCCACGCAAATTTAGAAAATCTTAGTGCCTATCGTTACTGCAAACTAGAACAAGACCCTATCATAAATCAGATCGTGTGTGAGTATTTAATCACTAAATTTATTTTATAACATTGCCGAATACTCTTTTTCGATTTTGCATAGAGGACTGAATCCTGTTTTGTGTTCCTAATCTCTTGAACTTTTTTGACCGTGTTCTTTTCCTTCCTCGTTTTCGTAGGATTCTCTTCGAGTCGAAGTATAACTTGGCTAAATCCTCAATTGCCTGATCAATTGTATCGACGCCTGCCTCTATAGTCTTTCTCCGTATTTTTCTATTCTCACCAGATTTAGGACTAGGTAAAACAGTAGTCTTGGAGATGGTGCGCGCTGTCATCATTTGCAGTACTAGACTGTACCAATACTGATCTCTTTTTGCCAAGTCCTTATTTGTTTATGAAACGAACTTGAAGAATATCAATATATTCGAGGACTTTACATAAAATAAACCTGATGGAGTTTAGTTTTGTTATGCAAAAAAAACTCCCATCAAGATAAAATGAGTAACGTATGAAATTCTGCAATAATAGATAATAAATAATTAACTCCCCCTCTCGATTAAGCACTCTATATTTTAAATTCTAACAATCCCAAACTAATTTATGAACGCAGAGCAAATACTGCAAGAGGAAATTCAAGAGTCCAATAGGTGTGCCGAGAAAGCTGACGGTGTTTACAAACGCGATCTTAACAAGAGAATTGAGTTAATGATTTGGGTCTTAGAAAAAATGAAAAATGACGGTACAGACATTTGTAAAATAATAGAGTCTAGAATGGATGAAATTATAACTAAAATAAAAAAAACTGGCAGTATTTTTGAATTAGATCTCTTAGACAGTGAATTGCGAATTCTGAATTGGATTTTATATCAGGTTTGTAGTAAATAAAAAACGACTTATCGTCGAATAATTGATACAGGTGGGTCGTCATTGTTGCTAGGTCGACCCACCCGAATGAA
>JBIOZE010000065.1:0-4049 GCA_044870745.1 Nitrososphaeraceae archaeon
GGCCAGGAGATATTTGAACATCAGAAAACAATGAATATGAAATTAAGATTTTGATTTATGGAATTGAGCTTGGAATATTTATAAATTGGTTATTTTTCCTCACATAAAGTTAAATTCTCTCACTTAATTTTAGTAACCGTGTTTGAAAGCAGCAAATGGCTGAAAGAAACGATTACTATACTCGTATTGTACATAGCTATAGCAACTAGTCTTATTATCATTGTCAAAATCCCTTCAATTGCATCTGCTCCTATTTCAGCGGCTATTGTGATCCTGATAATATATCGAATACATGCAAGGTCTAAGAAGCGTATCCTGAAACGGTAGGTGTAAAGTAGTCGTTAGGAGCATAAACCATTTACAACAATGAACAAATAAATTTAAATAAATAAATCCTGGGGTCCAAGCAAAAACTGTTGCTACGATTGTAGATTGACCACGCAGATAGTTCAGGTCAATGCACAACCCAACATTGTATCAATACGATCTTTCTTAAGCAACACAAGAAAGTTCTAACCAGGGGGGGCTATTGATCAGTAAAACTGGCAAAACAATTAATACGTTATATTGAAGTACCTAGAATAGGCTAGTAAATTCATTTGAATGGGTTGAAACGACGTAGGTATTTGTTCCAGAATCATGACGACTAACAGAATTTAGTCAGGTTGTTGCTTGCGTGTTAGAATCAGATTTAGATATAGGGAGTTCATACGCTAGTTTTCGGTTTATTCATTAGCGTTGATGATAAACACGAATTTAGGCTGCTGCTATTCGCTTACTGCTAGCTTGATCTCCTTATCACAGTCTATCTACCTTAGATATCCAAGACGTATGATAAATGTACAGTTTCTGCTAACCTAACTGCCATCAAATATCGTGTCAATTGTTCTAGCCAATTTGATGTCGTGAGTAGTTATGGCACTTGCGTCGTGTGTAACTAGATTTACTTCCACTGAATTGTAGACGTTCCTCCAATCTGGATGATGATTCATTTTTTCAGCTTCGATAGCTACCTGAGTCATGAAACCGAAAGCCTTGACAAAATTATCAAATTTAAATGATTTTGCAAGTTTACCGTCTTTGATATTCCATCCTCCTAATTTGCTCAATTCCTCACGGATTCTCTCGTCAGTGAGCGTTTCATATTTATTTCCGGACATACTTTGATATTAAGATGTGAATCTAATAGACTTTCCGTATGGGTTAGATGTCAATTTCATCAGAGCAAGTTCTATGAAGACTTGACCCTTAGTTAGATAGTACGTCTCAGAAATTGCATCATATCAGGAAAAAACTGATGCTATGAACTCATTTCTTGAAAATATATCGCATCCATCAACCAATCCATGAATCTAGATATATCTTCACTTACTTTACACCATATGTGCACCGAACCTGGCAGAACCTCTATTCTTCCATCCTTCATGATAATCTTTAACCCTTCCTTACCTTCATACATGTAAGCATCTTGGGTTGTCACGTCACCTAACATTTCTTTAGCTGCCTTCTTTATGATGTCCCTTTGGATGGGAAAGGTCTTTTTGAATTTATTTAGCACAATCCCAATATTCTCTGTTCCGTAGGAATCCACGTCAATTATTTTGGAGGAATTTGGAAAATGCAATTGGATAGATACGTTCGCTCTGGCTCCAACAAAATTAGATATCTGATTAATGTGCTGAAATGCAGTATTAGGGTTTCTTTTGATATCTCTTTGCAGCTCCAGCTTATGGTACTGAAGGTTATAAAGAAGGTCTGAGTGGAGATTCGAAAATCTCTTCATTGAGAAGCAGACATATCATTACAATTTTAATGTTATGAACTCTAATGAGGCACAGCCCTAGGCGCGGTTAAAGGGAATTTTCTAGCATTGAGAATAGTGAACAGTCTGAAATACCTCAAGTTTTTATTTTGGTAAAGTCAAACATAAAAGGAATCATGTTTGCTAGTGATGCAGGTTCTGAACGTGCTACTAGTATTGAAGACTATCAATCCACATGCATTAATTTCATTCTCGACATAAGTAGAGACTACAAAGACTGGGTGGATAGGTATCAACTTTCCGAGGGAGAATCCAATTTAAGGAAACATACAATAGATTCAATTGTTAGCTACACAAATACTTGGATCGCTAAATACGGAGACACAATCAAGAAAGTAGACATCATAATGAACGATGGAGTTAGCAAAATGGCTGAAAATACTGCAGGATATCCATTCTCGTTATCGATAAGTTTAAATGACAAAACGAGATATGTTTCTCATCCAATCGGATCGATATCCTTGAGAGTAAAGGCGTTACCTCGAGATGATAAGAGGGTAAGATTAGGAGCATATTCAAAGGAAAATGTCTTTCAGTTATCTTCTAGCGCAGAATTGAGTTACTATGTTAGTAAAGAAAGCTTCAATAAATCTGACATACTTGATGATTTCATTACTTTGGATGCGTCTAAATGCTCTAGTGGTGATCTAATTTCGATAACCGTAGTAGCTGAAGAATTGTCAGATGACTTTGTTTCTGAAAGTAGAGGTTTTACAACATTGATCCTGTTGCAAGATATTAATTCGACAAACTAGAAGTAAGTGTTAGTAAAACCACCCTATTTGCGCCTATTAATATATGGAATTTATTAACTCTTGCAGAAAATACAGTATTCTTTTATGATGCGATAAGAAATGTAAAAATTTTAGTAGCTATTCGGTAACCGCCCTCACGAATGTATCTTACTTTTTAAGTTTGATTAAAAGTAAACCAGGTTGTTCACATGCGGATATTCTAATTAATTCAATAGTTACTAAACAATAGGATATATAGATTGAAAATTTTGACAATGTCATGTGTGCAATGAATATTAAGTGTAGAATTGTAAAGGTACCACAGCCTTATGTTCAGGGCATAGGTTCGTATCAAATATCCAGAGTTCAGCTATTATGGAACTTGACAAAATAAACAATAATACTTCCATAGGCATATGAAAGTAAAGATCCAATGAAAAATTCTCAAAAGAGTTTGGGCACTCGCTACTTCGAATTGTTACTTGAATTGATGTCACACTGTCATTGCCAATTTGGACACTTCGCTTCTTGCCCTTCCCCATCTACTGGCAAGTGTTATCGTAAGACCAACGATTCTTGTTCAATTTCGCCTGAGATCTGATTCTTCTAAAGTACATGATAATTAATTTAGACCACAAGTCGCAAATTTATCAGTTATTATAAAACGGTTTCACTAATATTGATACTAACAAAGTTCGGGGAGTCGTAAGACTTAAAATATCAGGATATTTGTCAAGGATATGGAGCGACGGTCGTCCAGTTTGGTCTAGGACATCAGATTGCCAATCTGGTAACCCGGGTTCAAATCCCGGCCGTCGCATTTTTTGACCTGGATTCTTGAATCGCGATCTAATGATCATTGTTCTACGCTTATATTTTTTCAGTTATCGAGGAAATTTGTTTCCACGCATTAACAGCTGCTTCCAATTTTGGAAGTTGAATCAAGAAAATATCTTGTCCAGAAATAGCTCGTTTAGTTGGTAATATGCCGATCATTCCAGTCGAAGCCAATGCCTGAAAAAATTCCTTCTTGTCGTTTGCGAAAACTAAGTAGTTTTCTTCTATGTCATAATCACAATATGTCATAACAATGTCTACGAAAACGTTTTTTCCATCGTGGAAGATGTCAAGCAGAATGTCAACTGCTAGTTTTTTTCCACCTACTGCATTCAGAATATCGGAATACCGTCTATCATCAATTTGTATGCAAGGAAGAGGCTTCCTATCAAAATCCATCACTAAAATCTCACCTTTGTGCAGATTATCCGAAAATTGTGCCAGATTATGAAACTTTCTTCTGACCATACATGATGGGTGTCAAGCCCTTATCTATTTTTTTGGTCTATCTACTCATTCACCCGTCTAGATAAGGAAGTACTTTCAAATCTTGCCATGCTCATTATTTCGATTTCATAAAACAGTATGCCAAAGCATGATCCAACGATCCATCTCGATAAGCAAGGATGCGAAGTCTATAATTATTTTGAATTCCC
>JBIOZE010000066.1:0-25136 GCA_044870745.1 Nitrososphaeraceae archaeon
ACGCAGCTTCGAAATATTCAAAACCACTAGTTAGAGCTAAATTGGAATCAAAATGGATGAGCTTCTGGAGTAATACCGATAGGCCTACCATGAGATATAAGATATTTGGAGTTATACCAGAAAGAGGCCAATGGAAATGGGCAAATGAAAGGGCAAAGAAGGCTATTCACAATTACAGGACCTACCTCAGGAAATATGATAAAAAATACTCGCTTGAACAGTACTGGCGGCTAACTGACATGACATTAGAATTTATTCGAAAACGGAGCAGTGTAAAATATCCTGAGTATTGGATCCCTCCTAAAACAAGTAGAATTATTGACAATATGTGGCTGGATATAGAATCTTATAACTATTCGACAGGTTACGGAACTGAAAAACATTTCTCACTGCTAGAAAGAATTATTGGTTTATTTTCTCAACCACATTCCATTGTATCAGACTTATTCTGTGGTTCTGGCACTTCACTTCTGGTTGCTGAAAAAATGGGAAGGCGGTGGGTAGGATGTGACTCCTCTGAAGTCGCCATAAAATTAGTGAGAGAGAGAATGGGTACAGCAAAATATGAATTTCTTGTTCTATGATTTGAGGGCTGAATGATATGAACCATATAGTCTGTGGTTTCAGATATGGGTGCTAAGTATTGATTTGGGCTACTTATGACCTATGGAAAATTTTTAATTTTCATCTCAATACAGGTCAATTGCTTCTGATTGATTATGTGATACAAGGGCACTTAGCTACTCCTGAAATAATTCATAACGAACATTAAGGACTTCAGGCGTCATATCATGATGGTTAAACAAAGCACTGACGCGGCATATGAAGCTTTACTAAAGAGGATAGAGTCTAATTTGGGTGATACTGCGAAGAAATCCGTTGCAAGACTTGAAATTCCAGATCCGCAAGTCATTTGGGTTGGACAGCGAACAATCTTTCGAAACTTTATGGAATTTCCTAAAGCATTGCGAAGAGAACCCGAAAAGATACTGCTATATCTGAATAAGGAACTCGCCTCGGCTGGCTATATAGCGGGGGAACGTGTCATATTTCTCGGTCGGAAAGAACCATCATCGTTCAGCGCACTGATCGATCGCTACATAAGGGATTATGTAATTTGCCCAGTCTGTCAAAGTCCAGATACGAGAACAGAAAAGACTAAAAAATTGGGTTTTTTGCATTGTGAAGCATGTGGGGCACGATCATCCATCAAAGGTAATTACGCGTAATTTCTTACTATGATTAGATTTTTTTGTCGTATGACAGAATTAATAATGATGGTATACTTAGGATTTTAGATTGTAGTCTCGAGGCCATGACTTGCAATAGAATCTTACTTAACTGAATACCAAAAATAAGGATAATTAACTTTAGCACTAAAATGCTAGCCAGTCTTTTGACTTGAAGACGTAGTTAGTTTGACTCTTTCATTTTTGAATAATTCTCAAAAAATATTTCGATCGAAAACGAAGACTAAACGAAACAAGAACCTGAACGCCTCAAGTACCCAGGAGAATTCTAAAACAAAGGGAGAAAAATTGAGAATAGAGCACGAAATAGAATGTCCAAGATGCTATGATATAATGACGCTCTGCTCTGATTTTGATCAACTATACTACTTTTGCGAGGCTTGCAACTTCTGCCTTTATGCATTCAAAAGATCTTGAAATTATTTCTTACGTTAATGTAAATAACTTGAGACCCTCAATTAATAGATCTTAGGGTCAATAGCACGCCTTCTCTTCAATAACCAGGCTCGAGCGGTAAAACCTGTAAATGCGAATATTTATCTAAAGGTCATGTGGCTTGATTAAGAGAATTGAAGTGAATCGATTAAGAAACGAAAATTTAGATTTGCTCCAATAGTAAATATTTGTTAAGCTATCAGAGAATTTGGCAGAAAGGGAGTAATGGTTAATGAGGGTGAGATATTAGGTCATGTTGAACAAGTGGAGAAGAAAAATCGAGCCGCTCACTGCAACTCTAGGCAAGAGGTTTTCGGGTTTGGGTTTATCACCGACTGCTTGGAGCACTATTGGCTTTGTATTTGCCATTGCTTCGGCAACTAGTTTTGGCCTGTCCAACTATTCTACAGCTTTGCCACTAGTCCTAATCGGAAGCATTTTGCTAATAGTTTCAGGATTTTTTGATATTGTCGATGGTAGTGTTGCCAGATACGCAAACCAATCAACCAAGAAGGGAGCGTTTATCGATTCTGTTTACGATAAGTTTGCCGAAATTTTCTTGTTTATAGGAATTTCGCTTGGGGGATTGGCTAATCCAATATTATGTCTTGTAGCTGCTTCCATGTCACTAATGGTCAGTTATTCAAGGGCTAGGGCAGAATCTCTTGGAATTGAATTAAAGGGTATAGGGGTAGGGGAGAGAGCTGAGAGGCTACTTGTGATTGCTGTAGCTGGATTCATACCTAATCCAAATTCGATAGAGATCGCTACATTAATTGTGGCGGTTCTGTCAGCGATTACTTCGCTCCAAAGAATTTTACATATCGTCAGAAAACTGAGATTAGCGTAACCTTCCAGTCCGCCTACGATCTGATTCTGATCTTACTTTTACAATCCCCCGATGAACAGCGCAAGAAACACAATAAAATTTAACATCAGTCGAGGGGGCTATGTAAGCTCCTTGAGCCCTTAGTTCTTTTGCTAAAGTGGGCTCGACAAAAGTTATTCTGCCGGTAACCTTTTTTGCCTTATCACGAGGAACCATTGCGCCACATTGACTGCAGTGTACTGTCCCGGAGCTCCCTTTTCCTCCCTTAGTACGACCTCTGCTAGTCCTCTTTTTAGGCATAATAGGGAGGATAAGTTACCATCCTTTAAATCTTCTGATAAGAGATATTCAGAAAAAGTATGCAGCAGAAGCACGCAGCAATCACTCAAGTTAATCTACATGGATCGGCTGAATTAACTTAGAAACTGAACTTTCCTAATCATGGGTTAATATGTATGGATAATCAATGCCACTTTTAATTTGGAATAGGGAGATTTTTTTTATTTGGGGGCCATCAGGCCAACCCGATATTCTTATAAATATCAAACGTGAATTTAAACAAAGTATACTCCGAAACTGGAGATTTATATTGAAATATTCAACTCTTTAACTTTGATGGACCTGACAGTTGTTTCCAACTTGGCATTAGATACCATCACTGGCAATGACGGATCTATCACCTCAAGTTTGGGAGGACCACCATGTTATGGAGGCCTAATGGCTATTGAGCTAGGTCTTCGCCCTAACCTGATTACCAGATTTGGAACTGATTTGAAAGAGGAAGATAAAGTGGCTCTAAAGTCTAGAGGTCTTTCACTAAAATCATCATGTATTTCAGAGCTGGCTACTACAAAGTTTAGGATCGAATGTTTGGGACAACACAGAAGACTCTTCCTGCAGTCAAAATGTGAAAAGGTAAGATTGGAAGATGTATTAAACACAAGAACTGATGGATGGCTAGTGAGTCCAGTGTTTGACGAAGTTCCTCAAGTGGTTTTAGATTACATACTAAGCAACCCCGGTGATCGTAACTTTGTCTTACTCGACCCTCAGGGATATACTCGGGCTGTGGACCATAAAGGAATGATTTCAATAAGGCAGGAAATAAACTTGGACCTGAAGGGAGTAACTGCAATTAAGTTGGACCCACTCGAGCTTGGAAGCTTAACAGGAGGGCTTTTAGGTCAATCAGGTATTAGAAAGATTCATGTTCGTTATGGTATTAAATTTGTAATCTTCACGGAAGATAGTGCCATACATGTGTCTGATGGCGGAACTGATTATTGGTTACCACTTTCTAAGAAAAATACGCCAGACTCAACAGGTATTGGAGATATTCTGTCATCTGCATTTACAAGTACGTTTCTGAAAGAGAAAGAACTTGTTTGGGCTTTCTGTTTTGCAGTTGGTGCTGCTTCAGCCTCGCTTGAATCGAAAAACCTCGGTCTTAAAAAAATCCCGGCATATTCAAAGGTTGAAGAGAACGCTTCATACTTTTATAACATGTTAAATTTTGCAAAACTCTAGGTAACTTCTTAGATTTAAATTGCCGTAGGATGTCCGTGTAGTTAATCAGGCGATGAAAATAGCAATCTCGGCTCAAGATTGGAGAGAAGGTAGTTTGGGGCACAAAATAAAATCAACCTTAGATGATCTTGGTATCGAATCGGAATTTTTTAGAAATGGAGTAAACAACACGATCTCGGGTGTAGACATTGTCCTGGTGGCTGGAGGCGATCGTGCAATTCTCGACTATTCCCATAAGGTACGTGATTTTTCTGTGCCTGTACTAGGCATTTATGAGTCAGATTCTACAGGGTTTTTGGGCCAAGTTGATGTGAGGGATCTGGAATCGGCGATTCTAAGGTTAAAAAAAGGGGATTACGAAGTGGATGAGTTTTTCAGGCTCTCAGTAAACGTAGATGGCAAAGAAGTTGAACCAGTTCTAAATGATGTAGCACTTTTCCCAAGAAAGAGTGCTACATTACTTGAATATGTCCTTAAAATAAATGGTAACGACCTCTGGCATGATAATAGCGATGGTGTTATCATATCTACACCGATTGGATCGACTGCATACAGTATGTCCGCTGGGGGCCCAATGGTACTTCAGCCCTCTCAAGTTTTCATAGTGGTCTCTGTAAATTCGCTAGATAATACAAGAAGACCACTTATAGTTCCCCACGACTCAAATTTAGAAATCAGTGATATACTTTGTAGGTATCTATGTGATGTGGTATTAGATGGTGGGAAGAGAGTTACTGTCAGAAAGAAACTAGAATGCAACAAATATGAATTCCCGACTAAGTTTGTAAGAATGATAAAGGATTCATCAGCCAAGATAATAGAAAAGAAGGTAAAGCTGGCAGAAGATTTGCTAAATATGCCTCCTAGTGCAAAATTGATTCTGAAAACAATGGAATATGAAGGGGCATTGAGTCAGAAGGATTTATGCAAAAGGACACTTTTACCTGAAAGAACAATAAGACTGTCACTTAGCCATTTACTACAAAGAGGTTACGTGAAGAAAAAAACATCCTTAAGAGATGCAAGGCAAAAAACCTATGAACTAAGGATCTAACCAATTAAGCATTAGTACAGGCACGTACAAATGCAAAGAATGATTCCTCCGGCTTACCTGGCCTACTTGTAAATTCTGAATGAAATTGAACTCCCAAAAAGAATCTATGTTTTGGAATTTCCAAAATTTCTATCCTCCTTCCATGATCAGAATGTCCTGATAACACCATTCCATTCTCTTCAACAAGTTTTCTGTATTCCTGATTAAATTCATACCTGTGCCTATGCCTTCGGTCGATGAAGTTGCTTGTATATATCTTACTTGCACGTGTGTGCGGGATGATCCTTATCCTATGTCTACCTAATCGCATAGAACCACCCAAATTACTAATGTCCTTCTGTTCTGGCATAAATTTAACTACGGAAGTACCGCCCTCCGTGTCAAACTCTTCCGAAGAAGCATCAGGAAGGTCGCATTGATTCCTCGCAAACTCCAGTAATGCAAGTTGAAAACCAAAACAGATTCCTAGAAAAGGTATGTTTTGTTTCCTAACAAAATTTGTTGCTTGCATGATACCTTCACTACCCCTAATCCCAAAGCCTCCTGGCACCAATATGCCATCGAAATTCTTTAACAATTTCGTCTTATCCTCTTTTCTCTCGAAAATTTCAGATTCTATCCACTCGACGCTCAATCGTCTGTAAAGTTTGGCAGAAGCATGTAGTAACGCCTGATACACACTTACATAACTGTCAGGGAGATCTACATATTTACCTACTATACCGATCTTTAAGCTCCCTTTAGGACTTATGTACGCTCGAGTTACATTTCTCCAATTATCCCATCTAACCTTGGAATTCTTCAGACCAAGTTTTAGCGAAATTGCTTTCACAATTCCTTGTACTTCCAATATCTCAGGAACATGATAAATAGAAGGCGCGTCATGACATGAAATTACACATTCTTCTCTGACACTAGCAAACAAAGATATCTTGTGTTTTGCCTCGTGATTGAGAGGATTTTTACATCTCACGGCTAAAATGTATGGCTGGATACCTATTCTACGTAATTCTTGTACACTATGTTGTGTTGGCTTTGTTTTTTGTTCGCCCACAACATCCAATATCGGTGCTAAGGTAACATGTATGAATAGCGTATCTGACTCTCTACATTCTAGTTGCAATTGTCTTAGAGCTTCAAGAAATGGGAGACTCTCTATATCGCCTACAGTGCCTCCACACTCTACTACTAAGATATCACGGTCCTCTGCTAGGTTTCTGAGTTTCTTTTTTATGGTATCAGTAATATGCGGTATTATTTGCACACACTGACCCAAATACTTCCCTTCTCTCTCTGCCTTAATGACTTCAGAGTATATTCTACCTGTAGTAATATTGTGGCTTTCAGTCATGGAAACATCGAGAAATCTCTCGTAATTTCCAATGTCCATATCGCATTCACCACCATCGTCAGTCACGAATACTTCTCCATGAGCCATCGGATTCATTGTTCCCGCGTCATAATTCACGTAAGGATCAATCTTGACACAGGATATCTTAAGGCCTAATAGTTGTAGGAGCTTAGCCACTGAGGATGTGATTACTCCTTTTCCTAAACCTGACATAACACCTCCAGTAACAAAAATGAATTTTGGCCTGGTACTTGCCTCTGCTCTCGTCCGCACATAGGATTTTAAATTTTCACCTTTTTAATCGTTTTTCATCCTTCATATTATCTAGACTAAGCTACCAAGTATAGCATCTACAATTGAAGGAATTTTGGACACTTCAGATTGCCGAAATCTCCAGTGAAAAGTGTCGTCAAATTGGCTGTATTAGCTAGCAATTTTTTGACATTGAAACATCAATCATATCAGCCCTCGCCTACATATCCTACATTTAGAAAAAATGCAAGTAGTTCCTTGACATATTCGTTCTCTCTGTTAATATAATACATCGTGTTAGCCATTTTCTTCTCCCTAACCCACTCTATTCTTGTTAGATCCTTCAAATTACGTTTAATATCTTCTCTTTTCAAGCCTGTTCTTTTATGAAGAACGTAAATGGTGACCATCCTTCTCTCTTCTGTAAGGGCTCGAATTATTTTGATCTTCCCAAGAGTCCCGATTCCTGTTTCAAGAATTGATCTATTTTCTTGTATTGTCATTCTATTTTTTCTTTTTCAATTGGCTTTGCAATACGGGTTCAAGTTCATTTAACGCCGTACCGTTTATGCCTATTTCCTTTAATGATTTCATTTCTATTATTTTTCGATCAAGTAAATCATCCAGATAATCCTCGACATCAAATTTCTTAACCTTATGTTCGTCGGCCAATTCTAGTGCATGCAAACGAATTTCCTTAAGCTCAACATACTGTTTCCTCCGTACCTGGAGTGTTTTTACAACTGCCATTAGAGCTAACAGCTGATTTTTTGGAAGATCAATTATATCGTCGGTTGTAATAGATGTATGACTTTGTCCATGTACTTTGCGAATTTGGTCTAGAGTTATTCTGCCAGTTCCTTGCGACTCTGCTAGTTGGCCAGAAAATAGAAGAAGGTCCAGGGCATATCTTATGTCTCCATTTATTTGCCTGGACACAGTGATAAAAGCGACTTCATCAATAATGTCAGTTCCAATCATATTTGGATTAAATGATTCGGAGCATCTTTTAATCAGAATATCGCTAACTTGTTCGCTGGTATAAGCTGGAAAATCAATAGGCACCCTACCCAATGTACTTAACTCCGCCTGATCGATTTTATTGTAGAATTCCGTACTTCTTGCAATAAATATAACCCCTAATACATTGCAATGCTGAGCTAGATCAAACTCATTTAGACGTGTAAAGTCATATATAATGCTGCTATCTTTACTCGATCGAATAAGATAATCAATTTCATCCAAGACTATCAACACGTAAGTTTTATTTTCTCTTAAATATGATAGCAAGTATCGTAACATTTCTTCTGCACTCAGGCCTTGGGCTGGAAGCTCAGGTGCTATTTTTTCCAGAAGAAATCTGTAAATTGCGTACTTATTTCCCCCTTGAAGTTTAAGGTTTATGTAAGCTATTTTTAGCCGTAAACCAGATTTCTTGAATTCTGTTTCCAATATTTCCGAGAACTTCATTACCGTGGAAGTTTTACCTATACCTGCTGGTCCTATAACTTGCAGTGTCGTAAGTATAAATTCCTCTGGATTCTCAGAAGAATTCTTGAAAACTGACTGAATTAGCGAGATTTGTTTTTCTCGATGTGGAAGCTCCTTCGGTATGTATCTGGCCGATAGTTTCGATCTGTCAAGGAATATTTCGCTCTCTGGCAAGTCTAGTTGAAATGAATAATTGTGAAAGATACTATATTAATTAATCTAGATGAGTGCAGTACAATATATTATAACTAGCTTAAACCAATACAGTCACGACACAGATAAAGAAGGTGAAGCAAGGTTATTATTATGATTAGATTGATCCCTAATACGCCCTTAAGAGTAAGAGGAAGTTATGATAATGTGGGGAAAGTGAGTACAAATAAAATTTGAGCCGCTTCGTCAATAAGAATGGGTTAATTAGGACCCTCACAAAGAATTCTTTTAGAGCAATCGATGAAGGTCATTATGACGCTGAAAGATATGATCTAGATTCTCATTCCGCATTGTCACTGCAAAATTATATTCTTACCAGTACTCAAGTACCAATTATATGCGAAATAAAATTCGCGTCACCTTCTCGAGGAACAATTTTGGACTCTACTGGGGTAGATCTAATGAATCTAGCTGGTAAATTGACCGCAAGTGGGATAGTGGGTCTTTCGGTAGTTACTCAGCCCTACATGTTTAAAGGTTCGATAGATTTCCTTGCAAAAATAAGAAAGACTGTAACAGTTCCAATATTGATGAAGGATATAATCGTAAGTGACGTTCAAATAGATGCTGCTAAAAAGATCGGTGCGGACTGTATTCTTCTTATAAAAACTGTATTTGATGAGGGGCTAGCAGAAGGTACAATGGAGAAATTCATGGATTATGCCGAAAATAAGGGTTTATACGTTCTGGTCGAAGTACATCAAGAATCAGAATATAAAGAGGTCCTCTCAGGTATCGGCGACCGCCGCTTAATAGGGATAAATAATAGAAACTTGAATAACCTTGATGTAGACATAGATGTTACCAAAAGATTGCTGCAAAGTTATGAAAAGGGGAAAAATGTTGTTATCAGTGAAAGCGGGATCTCTAATAGTAAGCAAATTGGAGAGCTACTCGCAATAGGTGCCGATGCATTCTTGGTAGGAACAAGTATAATGGAATCTGAAGATCCTCTACTTAAAGTAAAAGAATTGTGCAATAGAGTAGATTAAATGTGATGACATAGTCAGATATACGAAGGGTATTTAATTTATGGATTTGCGCAAATTTCCAATAGGTGGAAAGTACGGAACTTTTGGAGGAAAGTTCATCCCAGAGACACTTTTTCCCGCGATAGAAGAACTGGAACAGGCCTACTTAACTATCAAAAATGACGCGGAATTTAAAAAGGATCTATCTTACTATCTTTCTAACTATGCGGGTAGACCAACACCGCTATATTTTGCAAAGAATTTAAGCGCTCACACTGGTGGAGCAAGAATTTTCCTGAAGAGGGAGGATCTTCTTCATGGGGGAGCTCACAAAACTAATAATTGCATAGGACAGTGTCTGCTAGCAAAAAAAATGGGGAAAACTCGGATTATCGCCGAAACGGGCGCTGGTCAGCATGGAGTGGGAACTGCCATGGCTGCATCGTTATTGGGATTAGAGTGCGAAATCTATATGGGATCAGTAGATATCGAAAGGCAGAGGGCTAATGTTTATCGCATGGAATTATTGGGTGCTAAAGTACACAGTGTAGATTCGGGAACTCGAACACTAAAAGATGCAATTAATGAGGCACTTAGAGATTGGATTACTAACGTCAACGACACATATTATCTAATTGGATCTGTAGTGGGACCACATCCGTATCCGATGATAGTAAGAGATTTTCAGAGTGTAATTGGAAAAGAAATAAAGCGTCAGATGAAAAAATTTGATGGCAAAAATCCGGACGCATTGATAGCGTGCGTTGGAGGCGGCAGCAATGCTATCGGCACATTCTTTCCTTTTATAGATGACTTGGGTGTTTCACTTTACGGAGTAGAAGCTGGAGGGAGCGGCATAAGATCCGGTAGACACGCCGCGACTCTGATTGCTGGATCCGAAGGAATCTTGCATGGAATGAGATCGTATATCCTCCAGGATGATGACGGGCAAGTACAAGATACTCACAGCATATCTGCGGGATTAGATTATCCCGGCGTAGGTCCACAGCATGTTCAACTTAAACAAGTAGGACGAGCACATTATGTCTCTGTAACCGATAAAGAAGCCATAAGGGGATTCCTATTACTTTCAAGATTGGAAGGAATAATTCCAGCTTTGGAATCAGCACATGCTATCTCTTATGCTGTGAAACTTGGAAAGCGTATGGCAAAAGACAAAAGAATTGTAGTCACTTTGTCTGGTAGAGGAGATAAGGATATGGAAGAGGTTATGAAGTACAATCTGACTATACGGAATAATTCAAATGTACCTAACAGAAGATAACAGAATAATTAAGAAATTTTCAGACTTAAGATCACGTGGAGAGAGCGCACTCATTTGTTATGTAGTTGGAGGATATCCTAGTTTTGCAGCCACAGAAAAAATAATCTCCTCACTTGTATTGGGTGGTGCTGATATGATCGAGGTGGGAATTCCCTTCTCTGATCCAATAGCAGATGGTCCCTCAATCCAGAAAGCATCGTTCGAAGCTTTATCAAAAGGGGTAACGGCTCACAAATGTCTCGAGCTATCTAGAAAAATTAGGTCGAAATTTTCAGACCTTCCTATTCTAGTCATGACATATGCAAATATACCATTTAAACATGGCTTCAAGGAATTTCTTTGTAAATCAAAAACGGCTGGGATTGATGGAATGATACTCCCAGACATGGGAATAGAAGAGTCTGGTGTTTATGTGAAACATTCAATGGATCTTGATATGGCAACCATCTTCCTTGTATCTCCAAATACTAGTAACTCTAGAATAAGAAAAATCATCAAGTACTCCTCTGGGTTCATTTATGTCGTTTCTGTTCTAGGAACTACTGGTGCAAGGAAGTCCATCGATAGATATTCTATCGCCACAATAAAGAAAATCAGAAGAATCGCCAACAAGAATGTTAACATAGCAGTAGGATTTGGGATTAGTCAACCTTATCAAGCAGGTCTAGTAATCGATGCAGGGGCAAATGCTGTTATTATTGGTAGCGCCTTAATCGACAAAATTAGACAAGCTAGATCGATTGTTGATATGGAAAACAGTCTAAAATTGTTTGCCACATCAATGAAGAAAGGGTGTGCAAAGCACTCGCATGAGACTATAAATTAATAGCTTGATTTGAAAAAAATTACCAGCCATCTTATCTCTACCAGAATACTATACCGGAATTATCATTTGCAAACAAGATATTATTGATACTAACCTGATACTTTTTTCTCCCCATTTCAACTATCACTTCTATTGTATCAAGTGATTCTGATATTCGGCAGTTTTCTAGCCTTGATATTACAACATGTATGGATTCGTGCGAAATAAGCGCAGGCATAAATTTCTCGATCATTTCAAAATCTTTCTTACCTAATTTGGCAGAGGCTTTCGATTGAATCATGAGCATATAGTTCTCGTGATAGGTAAAGTAAGGAGGCACATCATCCACTGCACAAGCAAAAGAGAAATCAGTTATCGCCATCTAGTGTCAATCTTATACCAGATTTTGCCGTTATTGAAACTATCCACTGTAATTTATTCCCTGTACTTTGAAACTGCAGGCACGTTTCTTCATATTCCCGTGCGGTCGGGTATTTCATAAGAGAAAGTACTCAGCATCTGGGTGATGTACTACAATTGCCGCAGTTGATTGTTCAGGAATTATCTGACCAGCTTCAGTTAGTTTCATGCCTGATTTTGTAGGGTCAAGAAGCTTCCAAACTAGTTCATGTTGTGATATGTCAGGACAGCTTGGATATCCCCAACTGTAACGCAAACCTCTATTGGCATCGATTCCAAGTTCTTCCCTGATCCTTCTGTGTGTCCATTCTGCTAAAGCTTCCGCAGTTTCCACTGCTAAGCCGTGCAAGTAGTAAGCATCTGTATACTTCCCTTGAGAATTTAATTCCTCGATTTTAGCAGAAACTTCATTCCCTACGGTTACTGCTTGAAAAGCGACCACATCTTCATTTCCAAAATAGTCAGTAATGCACAAACCCTTGTCCTGGGATGACCTGGGGAATTCAAAATTCGTATCTCCATTCTTGGAATCAACTACTAATCTTGTGCCGCGATTATGACACTTATAATAAGCATATACTACTCGTGGATAAAACAACTTTTCCTTAATGATGCGATTCTTCCATTCGGAATAGAGTTTTTCAGGATCTAATCCTAGATCTTTAACCTTCGTACCTCTTATACCCCATGATAGGACGAATAATGATTTCTTGTTAAGATATTGCCAAACTTCGTAAAGATCAATATCATCAGGTTCCAACCTTATTTCAATATCGATCTGGGGTGGTTTAGGCGGAGTTACAGACAGTATCTTCTTCCTTGAACCTTTTGATTCCCTAAATGCTCCAACTGGCCTATCCTTCCAAGTTAACAATTTATCCTTCCAATCTAACAGAAATGTTTTTCGCTCATCCGACATCAACTTATTCATGACTCGAAGTCCATCGAAAGCCGTCTTACAATAAAAAACACCTGAGGTGTAGATTGCTTCACCCTTTGCTACTCGATTTATGTAATCACTATTTATTGCTGCTCCGCCACACAGGATTGGGATTTTAAGATTCATTTGCCTTGCGGTTTCTGCAAATATCTGCATTTGTTTTGAAGTGGACACTAGGAGGGCTGAAAGACCGACGGCATCTGCATCTACTTCCTGTATCTTTTCCACTATTCGTGTTACGGGAACTTGTTTTCCTAAATCGTAGACTGTGTATCCGTTATTTGAGAGAATTGTCTTTACCAAATTCTTACCTATATCATGTACATCTCCGTATACAGTACATAGAACTAGTTTTCCTTTGCTAATTCCCTGTTTCTTTATCAAATACTTCTCTAATTCTACTACCGCTAGCTTCATACACTCTGCAGACTTGAGTACG
Organism: Nitrososphaeraceae archaeon; assembly: GCA_044870745.1. Classification (GTDB taxonomy): domain Archaea; phylum Thermoproteota; class Nitrososphaeria; order Nitrososphaerales; family Nitrososphaeraceae; genus TA-21. The sequence goes on from JBIOZE010000066.1 coordinate 13,263, forward strand.
AACGGGAGTATCAGTTCTCCAGCTCCAAATTTGTCGCCTACCTCTTTCATAGCTGGTAGCAGTACAGCATTTAATGTTTCTACTGCTGCATCATGTGCGAGTACTGGGTAGTCCTTTAGAACAGAATCACTCACTTCTTCAATTTTATTTTTTCCGAGTTTTTCGAAAACCCTTTTTGAGATGGAACCCCTAACATCATTTTCGATCCCTTCGTTAATCCGATTCAATATCCGATAGTAACATCTTTTATCGTATTCCCAAGCAGGGTCAATGTCAGCCCTTTTGGATGAGGAGGCTGATATCGTTTTGTTGTCTGTAAAGTACGAGATCAATTCTGATAGAGCATTGGGATGGCTGTTGAAGATTAGATCTTCTGCAAGTTTCAACTGGGTTGGGCTAATCTCTGAAATTGGAATTATGTCCTTTGCATTAATGATTACCGTGTCAAGTCCTGCCCGAATTGCATGATGCAAGAATACCGAGTTTACTATTTTCCTGGCATTATTAGGCAATCCAAAGCTGATGTTGCTGAGGCCTAAAGTAGTAAAACATCCTTTAAGCTCTTTCTTGATGAGGGAGATTGCAGAGAGGGTTTCTTTGGCGGAATTGGCGTACTCTTGTTCACCAGTTGCCAGTGTAAAAGTCAATACGTCAAATATGAACTGCCACGAGTATAATTCATATTTTCTACCTGTTTCATAAAGTAATTTTGCGACTTCGATCTTCTCTTCTGAAGTCTTTGCCATCCCTGCTGGACCTATGCACATGGTAATAGCAGGAATGCCGTATTTTGCCATTAGAGGCGCAAGTGAATGGAATCTAGATCCGTCACCCTCTAAATTGATCGAATTGATGATTGGTTTTCCAGGAATTTGGAGCACTGCTTCTTCAATAACTCTAGGATCTGTTGAATCTATTACGAGAGGAGCTTCAACTTCTAGGCTTAGACGTTTTACCAGTTTTTTCATGAGTTCTTTTTCATCGGATCTTTCGGTTGTCGCGACACAGACATCAAGGCAATGGGCGCCGTCTTGAACTTGCTCTCTTGCAAGATTTACAAGACCATCAAGGTCTTCACTAAGCACCATGGCTTTGGCCCTTTTAGAGCCTTGAGTATTGAGTCTTTCCCCTATAATTAGGGGAGGCGGCAATTGTTTGAGCTCAATCGCTTTGATACCTGAACTGACGCGAGGAACTTTGTGATTCAAAACCATGCTACTACTAATAGCAGGAATACCTCGCAATGTTAGTTATAAGTCGTATATCTAGCATGCACATCTTGGCTATTGCACTATCACCTTTGATAACTCCGATATGTGGTCAGGAGTTGTTCCGCAGCACCCACCGACCATTCGTATGTTCTTATATTTTTTCAAAAATTGTCCCATTATGTGAGTAATATCATGAGGAGTCATTTTATAAACTGCCTTTCCACCTTCATTTTCAGGCATTCCAGCATTCGGCATAACTAGTAAAGGGAGTTCATTCTGTTCATCCAGCCAGCGTACACTTGGATCCATTTCTATAGGTCCGGTTGAACAATTCAAACCGAATGCAGTTATCCCCATGTCACATACGGTAGTGTATGCTGCCTGCACGTTTGTCCCAAGTAACATCTTTCCGTATTTGTCTAATGTAACGTTAGCGATAATTGGAACTGTTCTTCCAGTTTTTTGAATCGCCTCATGACTTGCCTTAATGGCAAGCTTGACTTCTAAAATATCTTGACTAGTTTCAATAAGCAGCGCATCAATGCCCCCAATAATCAGACCCTCTGCTTGAAGGGAATATGATTCTACAATTTTCTCTAAATCAATTTGTCCCAAGTCAGGATCGTTCGAACTAGGCAAAAATCCTGTTGGGCCCATAGATCCAATAACATACCGCGGCTTGTCTGTAAATTCTTTTGCAACTGAAACTGAAAGTGTTGCGGCCAACTTATTGAATTCAACTGTCCTATCGCCATAACCATATTCGCGTAATTTTAGCTCGTTACTTCCAAAGGTATTTGTTTCAATACAATCAGCTCCAGCCTGCAAATATCTTCTGTGAATTCCCTTAATAAGATCTGGTCTAGTCAAAACTAACCCATCATTGAAACCTTCTTTATTGTCTGGAAAATCATTTGGTTCGAGATTGAGCATTTGGATCTCGGTCCCCATTGCTCCATCAAATAACAGAACACGATCATTAATTGCTTGAACATATGTCTCTCCCATTGCATATACAACCAGAATTTTCTAGAATCTAATGCCTTTTTATCAATACGGTTTTATAAATTTGATTCGTACAAGTGGATGGGTGCGATTGAAATTTAAGTAAATCACTAAAGATGTAGACTATGCTAGGGATTGAACAAGTACTTTGAAATCTCAAATGATTTATTCTTTTAACTACCTCATAAATTCAATTCAATCACAAGGAGAATGTGCCACGCATGATTTAAAGTGCGTTTCACTTTTATTGATTCTTTGATTTTCTCTGAGATTGAATGGCAGTACGTTCACTCATGATTTATGAAATGTTATAGGCTTGCCGAATGAGCTCAAATTAATGGGTGAAGACCAGGAGCATGGATAGGCTACTTGAATCATTACAAGGATGCCGTGAAATTGTAATCTCCATGATTACGCATACAATGAAAGGGAAGTTCATATAACGAAAAATCATCTCTTTCAGAGGGGTCCATAGTTCAGTTTGGACAGAATGACTGCCTGCGGAGCAGTAGGTCGAGGGTTCAAGTCCCTCTGGACCCGATAAGTAATAGGGTTCATATACATTAGCTCAATACAGGCCTTAAGCAATGCCTGTTTCTCTCTCCAAGATGGTTGACTATTTCCAACCATTGATTTACAAGAAAATGCTAGAATTTCGTAACAAGGAATCTCCAAAACATGACCAGTGTTCAAATAAAACTGATATGCCTAGTTCAGATTCGCCAATTAAGTTCTGAGAAATTTGAAATCGAAAAATCCTCTGGGCCTTGGCTAGAAGAGACGTTGAATTCAAACACGCAGTAGAGAAAACTCTCCTAGCCCACTCCACAGTTAGTGAGAACGTAGTGGATTAGCCCAAACATGATAAGACATTTGGACATTTAATTCTTGGTTTTAGTTAACGAACTTTGATTTGGTTTTAGTCCTCTATATGAATACAATGAAGTTAAAAATGAGTTTATGTTAACGAATTTAGGACGACTACATTGAATAACATCTATTGGAGTTTATTAGCAATCGTATCTGTTGCTGTAGCAATAGCTGTTACTCTACATTTCGTTTTGAAAGGAGTTGAACCCCCAAACTTTATGGTTGCTGCTTATGGACAGAGTCTTGACGATTTAGTTGGTGAGACTTTGCAACAGCAATCTTATAGAGCTGAGCTAATGGATTTTATTAATAAGTCCTATTATAATGATGACCTATATGCAATGTTGACTTTACTCCCTAAGGAACAGATAGCTGAAGAAAGGGTAGTAGAGGTATTAGTTTTACCTACTTTATCACTTAATGAATTAGAGGAAATTGCAAAGACAATAATTTCAGTTAATAATTCTCAGATTTTCCTGCAGAATGCAATAACCAAAGCCAACGAACAGCAAGGAAAAGACCTTATCCTTCAAAGAGAAGAGGGAGAAAAGAAGGATAAATTCTATCTCTGCTTAAGTGATGTCCCAGGGGGACTTACCTCTAATAATAAGACTGCAATAAATGAATGTGCTACGTCCAGTGGGTTCAGCTTATCAGATTTTTATAGATATGACTGAGATTAAATTTGTTATATTTAAGGGTCCCTTCACCGTCCTAAACTGAAACCCTTCTCAATTAACAATTTAGATTATTCATGATAGCTACTAGTTGCAGTCCTATTTCTGAAGCTTGTCCTGCATTAATTTGTCTGCTTTTCTTAACGCTTTCAAACCTGATAATGACGAATCCAAAAAGTTGCATTTTAGTTTTTTATTATTAGCGGGAGACTTTTCGTTAGTTAGATCTGATAATGGTTTATCCAATTTATTTACTAATAGCTTTTCGACTTGATCACTAATTTGCCCATTATTTTGTATACTTTGTATCAAGTTCTGAATTTGCTCAGCTATTGTTGGTTCAGCTGTAGGTGGACACTGAGGAACTGCAAGGGTAGAGAAGCTTCTGACCCATCACTACCTAATACAACTATTGTGAACGTTCCAAATTTTTGAGTTGCAAACGATTTACCCAGGAAAAGTTTTGCTGGAATAGGTGCGTCGCTTGGGATAAGTCTAGAGAGGTCATCTTACACATGCGGACCGTTTTGCTCATCAATTATTATGTTTCCGTCATTGCCTTTCTACCTTAATTTTATTAAGTTTCTAGACCAGTATAACCCCAATGCCAATAAGTCGTATGCAGAAGATTTATCTTAGCAATAGGTTTAAGATAGCATAATAGGTAATAAAAAGACGCTGCTACATCCTACCAATTATTTGTGAATATATCCCGATGACCACGGCAAGACAAATACAGCCAAGGATAGAGCCAAATTCAATCCATTTTAGTTTATTCATGATCAGATACTTACCAAAATGCTACTTCAAATTAACGTGTAAGAATCACAGAAGAGTGTCTAATGCATGTAAACAAAGAAAATAGTTTTCATTATCGCATAAAATGTCGTATTACCTCGAGAACTGGAAATAACCACTGAGGTTGGGCATTATTTCAAAGTAATGACATTATTGGGAATACTTATTTGTTCAAGAAACTGCTTACCTTCACTTTTCTTAGCTCCTTTGTTTGTTGTTGTCTTCTTTATATAAGTGAGATATTCGATTTCCAAAACAGAAATCAAAAGAAATACTATTGAAGGCTTGGCGCGGAAAGCGAAAGAATTCGCGTTCGTTTCTCTATTCGGCCGTACTGGTCTCTTTGAATTATCTTGTAAGATTGCCTGTGCTACGAGTCTCTTGCAATTCTGCTATATCCTTCACATTAATATTCACTTCATCAACATCCTGACTCATTTTATCATCAATCACGCGGAGTATTAATTTTATTACTACGTCTCCATCCAAATAAGGCGTATTGAATATTACAGTGTTAGTATTAACCCCTTTCAATTCAATTCGTGGACCTGTGATTTGTTTCCAAAAGTAAGATACTGGATCACCATCAGGATCACTTCCAGTCCCGCTCAGAATAACTTGTTTTGTACCTTCGTAAATTGTCCTATCAGGTCCTGCATCAGCAGAAGGATGATGGTTACTGTTCTCTGACAGAGTCATTGTTTTTTCTGATTGAATACCAATCTCACCTTCTGAGCGAATACCTTCAACTTCCTTACTAGAACTATCGGGCAAATGTACTTTTATTAAGACCTTGGCCACATTGCTTTTTGCTCCATTAGTATCTGAAACTTTGAATGTGAAACTATCTTCTCCACTAAACATTGCTTGGGGTTTGTACATCAGGATCCCGCCTACTGAATCAAATGAGATAATCTTTCCATGAGAGGGAGCATCAATCAACGAAAAAATAATCTTTTCGCCATCAGCATCAGTACCTCCAAGTGTTATGTGAGCTTTCTTATTTTGATCCGTGTTGATGCTTTGTGATTCGGCAACAGGAGAAGAGTTTGGACCAGGTGGAGGAGGAACAATTGTGATAAATACTTTTGCTGAATTGCTGCTTCCCTCACCCGTAACACCTCTTGCTTTAAATTCGAAAAGATCATTCCCAAGGTAGTCGGTATCTGGGAAATACATTACTTTGGCTGTGGTTTGGTCAATATTTACAAGTCCTCGTAGTTTTCCATGTATTGGCTTGGAAGTGATTACGAACTCTGTGTCATTTACATCACTGCCATCCACTTCGAGCCTGATTTCAATTGGCCTACCAATAAAAGTCACTGCATTTGAACCACTAACAGTCAGTGCTCCATCTGCATTAGCCTTTAGATTTATTGATACGGTGGCTAGGTGACTTTCTTCATTATGGTTGTCGATAACTTTAAAAGTAAAACGGTCGGCTCCCGATGATTGAGAAGTTGCTATGTAAGACACAAGACCAGTCTTTTCGTCAAAGCCTGTTATCGCACCTTCATGTGGTTTTGAGACAATTTCAAATTTAACAGTGTCGTCATTGTCAGGATCTGAGCCCTTCAATTGAAAATAAAGTGCCTCATTACCATTACTTATAAATCGTCCGTCCTCAGCTACAGGGGCATGGTTTGCACGAACAAAGTCGATCGATACCTTAGCCGTGGCGCTCTCGGCAGTACCATCATTTGCCTTGATTGTAAAGCTGTCGTGGTTTTCATACATGTTCTTTGGAATGTAAATAACCTTGCTTGAAGTTGCGTTGACAATCGTAATGGCACTCAAATCGCCGTGGACTGGATGTGACGTTATCTCAAACCTAATAGGATCATTTTCAGCGTCAGAGCCTGCTAACATGATATCGTATGGCCTATTTTTTGCCTCAATCTTTAGTTGTTGATCGTATGCTTTTGGGATTTGATTTATGATTCTTCCCTTTAGTGTTGAATCATGGTGTGAATTATTGTTATTATTTTCAAGACCTGTTTTATTGTCTCCTACCTTCTCAGACGTCATTTCGAGCTCTATGTCAGTTGAATTTGTAGCATTTCCAGTCAACATTGTTAAAGGTACAACCCTAGTTACATTTTGAAATACTTCGGAATCAAGACCTATTTCTCTAGTTGCATTTGTATTGAAATTAATACTGTCGGTGGTCGAATTACTACTAACACCAATACTATTGGTAACGTTTGTATTAATCTTGTCCGTCGAATGCGTTGTGGCGTTTTTTGCAGCTGTAGTATTTGCTGGAGACATGATTGTTAAAAGCGCATTTGCCGAAGCATTCTGAGAAGGCGTAGCCGAATCGGTGGCTATAAGTGAAACATTGTAAACTCCCGCATGAGTAAATGTATGGGATGTTATCTTACCAACACTAGTACCATTCACTCCATTACCGTCGCCAAACTTCCAACTGAATGAATATGGATCTGTTCCTCCAGTTGCATTTGCTTTGAATTCTACGGTAGCAGGTGAACTCTGGTTGGCAGTAGCATTTGTTTCTATGATTGCAACCAATGATGTAATATTTCCTGGTGTTGTTTGGTTTATAATTGGCAGAGGGTCGAGAGCTGGCTTACTATCAAGAGTAACTCCCTTAAGGTACAGGACCTGTTGATTGGAAGCATCTTGAGCATTAAGTTGAATGCCAAAAGGATATGTAGTGTCATTTATTTGAGTGTCGTTGAGAGAGATCTCAAATCTTTGCCAGTCATTATTAAGTGTGACATTCTTAGTAACAATATCAAAATCAATTCTTGGAAAAATGTCAGTATCATTATTTTTATTGTTAATACCAACTGGGTCGTTGCCAGCAGCCAGAAAGCTGGCTTGATTGACTCCCTGACTTTTCACAAAGAAAACTAGTCGCTGAGAATCCTCCAGATTTATTTTCGCATCCTTATACGCAACTCCAGCTTCCATTTCTTTTCCAGGTGTATATGCTATCTTCGTACAAAATTCACATCCATTGTCAGGATCTATGAAATTGTTATCTATTACAAATTTAGAAGCAGTCTCCGCGTCGGCTTCTCTTATTGGAGTGGCAGTCCGTTCTAGATCTGTACCCAAAATTTGCACGGAAGAAGTGTCATAACTTTGACCTACGCTGTCGTCGGCAAAGACAGCACGAACTGCCTCACCGTCCACAAATGCCATGAAACCAAGTAAGACAATAACGCTTGGTAGGCATAGTACTACTGTGTTTGAACAAAGATGCAATTAATACTCTTATCGATTTAATACATTTAAGATGAATTGGGAGAAATGAGGGCCTAAATCCTCGGTCTGGTGATTTTGGGTTCGATGAACAAAGTGTGGACAAGAATACACAATATTGGAATAGTTGGTCATTATCTAATACAATAAAGCAACTGGATTTTTTGCAGGCTTGTTGTCAAAAGTCACCCCTTTCAGGTAAATTACTTGATTGGATGACGACGATGAATTATTTTCAAATAACACGAAACCGAATGGATACCTTATGTCTTTTAGATCGTAACCAACCGTACGTATTTCATATCTTTGCCAGTTATCAGATAGTGTTATGTTTTGAGTTGCAATCTGGAACCTTATTCCATCAAAAATGTTGACTTGTGCTTTGCGCTGCTCAGGATTACCTTGACTTTCAATCCCTGCGGCCATTAAAGCTATCTTTTCGCCACCTCTCTGACCCATTGCAAATAGTACTATTCTTTTAGACTCTGTCAAATCTAGGGCCCCTAAATCATATGCTATCGCTGCTCTTCCAACTGTTCCAGTGGTGTAATTTACTTGGGTACAAAAGTCACAGCTATCATCGGGATCTACAAAATCATTATTTATGATAAATTGACCAGGAACTTTAGCATCTCCTTCTCTGACTGGGTCTAGAGCGTCTTCGACGTGAGAAAGCTGAACAGAACTTGAATTTTCTTGGTCAGGGTGATCTACATGGTTATCGATAGAAAAAATATTAACTTGCCCAACGATAAGATAAATAAAAGAAATAGAAATACCTACCGCCGCCATGACGGAAACCAACGTCATGTGATTGGAACAGTCCAGCCTTGGATATAATGTTTCTATGCCAATGGTAATGGAACGGACACGGTAATAAGTTAGTCCTTTAATATTTTGCATTTTCAGGGTAACTTTGAACACATATTGCCTCAAGCATTTTTATAGCCAAATCACACTTCGATCTTGTGGATGGGAGACGAATCTCTAGAAGAGATTTTCTGAAACTCCTAGGATACGGGAGCCTAGTGTTGGGACTAGGGACAGTATTGAAAGTTGGGGGCCTTTCAGATTTAAAAAGATTTTCTCCTCAATTGAGCTTTGCACAACAAGGCTCATGGTCCCAGGGTCCAAATACTGCTGCCGTAGCAATACATTCTGCACTTCTTCCGAGTGGAAAGATTTTCTATGTTGCTGGTTCGGGATATCATACAAATCGCCCTAATGGACCCTTTGAAGCAAGAATACTTGACCCTAACACTAATTCTGAAACGAATATCCCTTTAACAGAAGATCTATTCTGTGGGGGCGCAGCGGGGTTACCTGACGGAAACATACTTTTTGTAGGTGGAACACTCATGTACGATACCAATCCTGACAATTGCAATGGAATTATGCACGGACTGGCTTCAGCATACATACTCAACTATAGCTCAGAATCTTTAATAAAGATCCAGTCGATGGCCCACGGGCGCTGGTATCCAACTTTAGTCACGTTGCCTAATGGTAATGTATTTACTGTTTCAGGTTTGGATGAATATGGGGTAGTCAATGCTCTGGTCGAAACCTATAGTCAGGTTTCTGGTTCGTGGACTATCCGTTATGATCCTGCTAGTAGCAACACGTACTGCGTTGGAGCAGGTCAACCCTGTCAGGGTGCTGGTTCACCATGCTACGGCGCTCTGAATAACGGCGCTGCTCCTGTCATTGCTACTTACCCCAGAATGCACCTCATGCCTAGTGGTCTAGTGGTACATTGCGGACGTTCGAATGTGTTCAGGACTTGGGATCCATCTACAGGGATCTGGGGCAACCCAATAACCCAAGATCGAACGGTCAGAAGCTATGGCACCTCCTTTCTCCTCCCCTTAAATAATACAGAATCAGAACGTGGAAAGATTCTGTTGTGTGGCGGAACACTTAGCACGAGTCTTCCAGGACTGACGGATGTGGATATATTGGATTTTGATGCAGGTTCTAATACAAATCCTGTCGTAAGACACATCTCACCAATTTCTCATGGACGACGATATCTAAGTCCTATTATTCTTCCCAATGGAAAGCTAGTTATCTTTGGGGGAACGGCGCAGGGAGATAATACTCAGCCTGTATTTATTCCCGAAATGTTTGATCCAATAACTGAGACTTGGCAATCCTTGGCACCAGCATCAGTGCCTAGATTTTACCATCAAACATCCATGTTGCTACCTGACGGGCGTGTATGGACTGCGGGCGGCACGCCTTCTAGAAACGTAGAGGAAAACCGTACAGAGATTTTCAGCCCTGATTATCTTTTCAATGGTCCACGCCCAACAATAGATGACGTATCAAGCATAGGAAACTATGGGACTTCTATTGTCATCTCCACACCTGACGCGGCAACGATACAGTCGGTCTCACTGGTCCGGCTAATGGCTACAACACACCATTATGACGCTAATCAAAGATTGATCTGGTTGCAAATTGTAAACACTAATAGCAACAGTGTAACTGTATCTGCTCCGATTAACTCTAAAGTTGCGCCCCCTGGGCATTATATGATATTTATTTTGAATGGCGCTGGCATCCCTTCAATTGCTAAAATTATCAAAATCCCTGGTTCTTCCGGTACCGATATTACCCCTCCGGCACAAGTGGTAGGCCTAAATGTTACTGCTATCAGCGATACGAGACTGAGCCTAAACTGGGACGCCAACATAGAATCAGATCTCGAAAGCTACTACGTATACAGAGGTACTGTGGCTGGGTTCACAGTTACACCCGGTACTACTACACCAGTCGGGCAGCCAACTACCAATTCTTTTCTAGATATCAACTTGTCCCCATCTACCACCTACTATTACAAGGTAGCTGCAGTTGATACAAATGGAAATATTAGTCTCCTTTCTGAGGAAGCGTCTGGGACTACCGCATCTTTCAATCCCGTATTTTATGATGTTCCAATACCTGGAGATGGAGTAGCAGGACTACAGTCTGGCAGCAGTGTTAGATATGGAGAAGAGGCAAATACTGCGACCTCTTTCTTAGTAGGCAAACCACTAAAGATTTGGAAAGTGAGATTACGAAAACGATTTTCTCCTTCAGGTAACATTACAGCTAAAGTAAGAAGGAGATCAGATGATGCAGTGGTAGCTACTTTTAGTGAAACTATAGATTCCAGCACTTTAACTACTTCGTTTGCAGAATATACGTTTACTCTGGCTAACTCGTATAACATAGCACCTGGCGATAAAATTCTGATAGAATATGGCGGTCCTCCGGGAATTGATATAGAGCTGTGGGTTACAGACAAGTTCGATGGGGCTAACACCAGGCGTGTGCGATATACTACCAGCTATAGCTTTAGTAACACAGTAGATGTGACTGGGAGTATGTCCAGCGCGCTTGATACCGTCCCACCTTCTCAGGTGACACAACTTGCTATTACGAGCCTAGGATCGGCTGAACTGAATCTGGATTGGAGCCAGAATTCTGAGTCCGACCTACTTTACTATAACGTATACCGAGGCACTACGAGTGGGTTTGAAGTAACTCTGGGACTAACTCAACCCGTTGCCACTGTTAGTATTAATACATATCGCGACACGGGCCTTGATCCTTCGACAACGTATTATTATAAAGTAGCAGCTGTAGATACGAGTGGAAACATAAGCGATCTATCGACTGAGGAGTCCGGCACAACCGAGCCTCCAGATATTAGCCCTCCGGCTCAAGTAACGGGCCTGATAGTCAGCATAGTTAGCGATCAAGAAGCCCAAGGACTAGATCTGAATTGGAACTCAAATACAGAGACCGACTTTCATAACTATAATGTATACAGAGGTGATGTAGCAGGGTTCACAGTTACACCCGGTACTACTCCGCCAGTCGGGCAGCCAACGACGAATCCTTCTTACTTTGATACGGGTTTGGCTCCTTCTACCACCTACTATTACAAGGTAGCTGCAGTTGACATAAGTGGAAATATTGGCCCACTTTCTGTGGAAGCGTCTGGGACAACAGAATCCTCCAATCCCGTATTTTACGATGTTCCAATACCTGGAGATGGAGTAGCAGGACTACAGTCTGGCAGCAGCGTTAGA
>JBIOZE010000067.1:0-7324 GCA_044870745.1 Nitrososphaeraceae archaeon
AGACGATTAAGAAGAGATTACAAAATCCTCAAAAAATTGAATATCAATAGGACGAGAGGGTAATTGAATTTTCATAGTCTCTTTTGGAAACTTGCAGAGAAACCTTCAAACCCCATAAGGATCGTAATGAGCAAGAACTTGTAGTTTGTATGAAGAAAAAAATACTTCTAATTGGTTGCGGTTCTATAGGCTCTGAAATTCTAAAGTCAGTCGGCGAGGGAGATATTCCCAATGCCGCCCTAGTTGCGGTATTAGATATTAGAAAGGAAGCGACAATACAAGCTTTACATACGCACAAATTACAGAATGTCGAGATTTTCACAAATTTTGAAGACCTTGTAAAGTCACCATCATTTGCGACAGCCGAAATAATAATAGAAGCAGCATCACAGGGGGCAGTCAGAGACTATGGGAAAAAGATTCTTGAGCTTGGTAAGACATTTTTGGTGCTTAGCAGCGGTGCGTTCTCTGACTCCGTCCTTCTCAATGAGCTGATAAAACTAGCAAAAAATAACTCGTCTAAATTAGTAATCCCTTCAGGAGCCATTGGAGGGATCGATGCCATAAGAAGTGTGAAAAGAAATTTGGATAGTATTACCATTACCACCGTTAAGAACCCAATAGCATTATCGGGTGCCCCATTCTTTTTAAATTCTGAATTAAAAGCAGAATCAATTATTACAAGAACCGTTCTTTTTGAAGGATCTGCTTCTGATGCAATTTCGAGATTTCCAGCAAATGTAAACGTAGCTGTCACTCTAGCATTAGCTGGATTAGGTCTAGAAAAAACAATTGTTAGAGTTATAGCTGATCCTGAGGTAAGGGTCAATCAACACAACATAGTCGCATCAGGAAACTTTGGTAAGATAGAGATTTCTGTGCATAATAATCCTATGTCGGCAAATCCCAAAACCAGTATTCTTGCAGCTCTATCTGCTATAGAAACTATTCGTAGTTTATGCGAAGAAAGTTTTAGGATAGGATCCTGAGTAATGAATGGATCGACAGTTTATATTAGGTCCCTTGAATGACAAGGATAAGGTATAAAGTATGAGTTACGGTGGATATAGAAGGAACGACATGTTTGGTCCGAAACCAGTTGAATCAGGAAAGGAATACGATGTGCAGGTTACAGAGATAAGCAGAAAAGGAGATGGAATTGCAAGAATTCAAGGATTTGTGATTTTTGTTAAGGATGGAAAGGTCGGTCAGAACGCGAAAATTCGAGTCACACAAGTAGGTAATAGGTTCGCAACCGCTGAGATTGTTGACGGGAGTTCTGCAAGTCCCGATACGAGCTCTGCGCCAGCTGAACAAAAGGATACAAGTGAGGCAGCAACAGACACATCTACTGAATCAAGTGGATGACAAATATTTATTTTGTAACCCACAAGTGTTTTTATTAATCCAAACAATAGAACACTTCAAAGTTTGCATCTGTTTGATCATCCAAAGCTAATTTTTTAAGGGATTATTATCGAGTATTTTTTAGAACATTGGCTTTCAAATTCATTCTTGGATTAGCCTTAGAAGCGAGTAAATCAAATTGAGTATGAGAAATAATATAATAGCAATCATCGCAATATCATTTACCATAGTTGGGACCATGTGGGCAATACGTAATATCATAAATTCAAACAACGGAGTTAAGAGTTTAAGCGAAGGGATAGGCATACTGCTAGTTGCGAAGGACAATTTGTTTAATGCGACTAACCCCGAGATTCATGCGTCGACTACCGTTCCTCTTAGGATTACGATCTCTAACCAGGATTTTGTAAAGCACGATTTAGTTGTTGATGATTTGAACATAAATACTGGATACATACCAAGTGGTCGAGATTTTAAAACTGCCATCGCCAGTAAAGTTCCTGGAACCTTTGAATATTACTGTTCCATACATCCTGATACAATGCGTGGTCGCATAATAATCGATGACTAAAAGTAAGAAACGCAGGATTAGTTCTAATATACTCGTCGTCTTAAGAAATTGCATTGGTATGAAACTCAAAAGGATCCTAAATCCCTTATCATTACAGTTCTATCTTGCTCCTTGCTTCACATAGATCTTACTCCTTTGTGTGAAGATAGATAAGTCGAATTTGATAGAATAATACTCAAATAATGTTGTTATAAATTAAATCCATATAGTTATTATTAATTAGTCCAAGCATTCATGACCAATCTGTTCATCAAACCTTTAAGCAAGGAAACAATTTGGACCAACACTTAAAAGGAGGAACAATAAATCTGTTTAAAATGGCTGCACGTAAGAATACGTCAAGAAAGAAGAGATTGTTAAGTCGTATGAAGCAAAACCGACCTGTGCCAGCCTGGGTCATTATAAGAACCCATCGTCATGTCAGAACCAATCCTAAACGAAGAGCTTGGCGTAGATCTGATGTAGGTGTAGGATAAGTTCATTCTGGGAGTTGATGGTCTTTGGTTGAAGAAGAAAATTTGACACGAGTCTACAAGATACGACTGGGGAAGGCGTGGGATACTCCTCAACACAAACGGACTGACAGAGTTTTGAATATGATAAAGGAATTTGCGAAGAAACATATGAAAACCGAAAAGGTCAAAATTGAACAGGATTTGAATAGACTTGTTTGGAATAGAGGAAAAACTAATCCGCCTCGCTCGGTCAGGGTTAGAATGATAAAAGAAGATGACATTGTTACTGTCAGTTCATTTAGTGAACCAAAAAATGCTGAAGAAAGTAGACAGGAAGAGCAAGCGCCTGTTGATAGTGAAGAAAAGGTAGACAAGTAAGATATGCGTCTGTCATGTGTGTTTTGAAGGATTGTTTTAGTCTCTATTAAAGAGTCAACAAAACTTCTGTGAAGATTAAGATTGACAGTGATTTTATTCAATATTAGTTAACGGGAGGGTAAAATTAGGATGACAGTCAGGTAGATCCCAATCCAAATAATTTTCCCTAGGAATAACTGCCAATGGATCATATGAATCAAATTTTGCCATGCCTTCTACAAAAGTTAGAAGATTGATTGCACGATCAGAATTGTTTGAAGTCAAGAGATTAACTTCAGCAATTCTGTCGATGTTTTGCATCTTACTCAGCTTATCTACCATCATATTCAGAGTTCCAATTGGCCTTTCGCTTATATTACCAATTAAAAGGAATGATTTTCCTAGAGAATCAGGATCTGAAGATGAATATAGCATTGCAATAGAATCTCTCAATGCTTTTTCAGCGCTATGTTCCTTCGGTCTGCTAGTAGAAATTATTCCTGGTCCTGAGCATAGATTTTCAGAGGGAATCAGTTTTATGATATTAACTAAAGTATTGTTTGTTATCGAAAAGCATTCTTCAGGCGAGAGGTCGGGATTAATTTCCAAGAAAGCATCATTGTCTAGGACGAAAACCCCATCAGAGAAGGAATTTATTCTCTTTAAACAAACTGCGGAGTTGAATAAACGTTCCTTTTCATATCTAAAAGGCATTACAACCAATGAGATTACCTTGCACAAACTTAGTTTGGCAATGCTGCAGACTAGCGGTGATATTGCCGAACCGGCCTTTCCACCTAGGTTTGATACTATTATCACAGTCCTGTATCTTGAGAAAATGTCAGAAATTATTGCCTCGTGTTTTCTAAATTCAGACCTAATTCTAAGCACGCTCGGATTCATCCATGGGTTACAATCTACATATAGTGAATTGTTGCCATCAAGGTCACGTTTGTCGCTGCTTATGACAAAGCAATCAAATCCGGTGTCACACTTGGCTTCCATGGCAACTTTTTTGCCCAAACCCCCGAGGCCTACAATTAATACTGGTCCAATAATATCAGAATGATCCATTCAGTCCACCAATCCCCTTCTTGACCACTAAGAAATAGCTTAAAAGTATTGTTGATTAACTATCTGCGAATATCTGGTGCAAAAAAATTGATAGAATCTAACTAAGTTAAGATTGACCCCTTCAAGGAGAAATTTGAAATATCGTCAATTTTTACATGAAGTATTGAACCTAGAATCGGATTTTTTGCCAGATTTTCTGATGAAGGTGAAGGAGAGAGAACAACTGGTTTATAGGCATAATTACGACCCTGAATGAATTTGTCATTCACTTCGTCGATTACGATTTTCCCTTTCCATTGTCTCCAGATTTCATTTCTCTCAAGTGAGACTGCTCTTATTATCTTGTGCAATTCGTTGGTACGTCTTTTGACTACAGAGCTGCTGATTCGGGGTAATCTTGATGCAAGTGTTCCAGGCCTAGGGCTAAATTTGGAGGCATTTACGATATCAGGTTTTGTCTCTTGTATTAAATCCAAAGTACTCTGAAAATCTTCCTCGCTCTCTGATGGAAATCCCACTATTATGTCAGTAGCGACCGTAATTTCTGGAATATGTTTTCTAAATGAGTCTACTATTCTGCGAAAGCTCATTGCAGTATGGCCTCGTTTCATCCTCTTCAGTATGCGCTCACTACCACTTTGTACAGGAACATGCAGAAACTTGAATAACTTGTCAAATTCCAAATAAGTCTTGGTCAACCTACCGCTAAACCTTGGTAAATACATTGGATTCATCATGCCTACTCTAATTTTGAAATTTCCTGAAATCGTAGCAAGAGCATCTAACAAATCAACTAAATCTGTCTTGATATCATATCCGTAACACCCGTTATCCGTAGAAGTCAACCAGATTTCTTTGCAGCCTTCACGAACGCTGATCTTAACTTCTCTTGCTATATCTCCTATTCGGTAACTTCTAAGATCTCCTTTTGCCAGTTTGGTCTGACAAAAGGAACAATCGCTCAAACAGCCGCTAGAGATTTGTACTATCCCTACAATTTTGTTTATCCTAAGACTTGGCAGTCCGACTTTGTCTGTCGTGGAATCATCAAGGGCGACAAGTTTCTTTCCTCGAATACAATCATTAATCACGTCTAATGTCATATCTAATGAATGTGGTCCGAGAAGACTTGCACCAGGATATAATCTCTCTATTAGTTTCCTATCTGCCTTAGGCAGGCAGCCGGCTATTACAAGAGGTTTGCGAACACTTGCAAGAGATTTTATACGGGAGAGCATTCGGTGCTCTGTCGACTCCTTAACGCCACAAGTTACGATCAAATTAAGGTCAGACTGAGTAGGTTGCAAAGCCAATTCGTATCCACCATTTATCAGAATTCCTCGAATTCGCTCGGAGTCTCCCATGCTAGCTGAGCACCCGTATGCCTCAACCCAAACTCGTTTCCGCTCTTCATAGTTATTCCATCTCCACTCATGCGACTCTAGAGAGTTGGAATCTCCCGTTTCTCCCTTTTCAGATGGAGATATCATAATATACTCATTTCAATCGAGTCATGGAATATAAAAATGGAGACCTGCAAAATGCTCTTCTCGAAATTTATTGAATGGACTTGTTTGTTTTAAGTGACAAATTTAGCCTGATCAGTTGGATTTCTATCAAAAATTCCCCGGTTTATCATGTCCTCAGTAGCAGAGAGCAACGCTTCCAAGTCTGATTTATTGTGAGCATACGAAACTGCAGCCATCTTTCTTGGAAGGTTAAAAATCCCATAATCTGAGATAAGAGTACAATGGTAATTCAAAAGCCGTTCTTGATCCGCAGATGAGGCGTCAGCAACATTTCTAATCTGATTTACACTATCATTCAAGAAGTGGACCTGGAACAGAGATCCTATACCTGTGACGTCAACTCGAATTCCTGAATCAGAAAATATGCGCTGAAGTTTTTGCCTGTATTCATTCCCAAGTGAATTTATTGATCCATAGACATTTTCCTTATTTTTCTTCAAAAATTCCATTGTCGACAGTCCTGCTTTCATTGAGACTGGATTGCTGGAGAATGTTCCCCCTCCGATATAACACCTCTCTCCTTTACCTTTCTTAAGAACAGGATCCGCCAGACTCATTATTTCTTTTAATCCGCTTACAACCCCGATAGGAAATCCACCGCCCACAATTTTTCCAAGGGTCATCAAATCAGGTTGCAAATTGTTTAGTGCAGAGAACGTACCATAGTGCAATCTAAATCCTGTCACTATTTCATCAACTATCCAAAGAATATTATTTCTTTTAGCGTATTCTTGAAGGCCGAGTAAGAAATCTTTTTCTCCCGGTATCGCGCCGCCTGCACCTAAAACAGGTTCAATTATTATGCAAGCTAGATCATCTTTTATGCTCTCCAGAATTTTAATGGACCCATTAAGATCGTTAAAAGGAATTGACTTTAGATATTCGCCTTGAATATCGTCGAGTCCCAATCCTTCAGGCGTCTCAAACGGATAATTTACCGAATGCATCAGATCTGTATTGAACCCATGCCAACCACCCACTGATTTTGCTATGATTCTTTTCCTAGAATATGCGCGAGCAAGTCTTGTGGCATACATAGTTGCTTCGGATCCAGTAGAACAAAATCTCATAAGATCTGCAGGCGATACGACTTTTTGGATTTGCTCGGCCAAGAGCACACTTACAGTATTCGTTGTACCAAAGAGTGTACCTTCCCGTATCTGCTGAACTAATGGAGTCTCATTGTATCTTGGAGAATGACCCAAAATTAATGCCCAGTGGCCCATCCAGTAATCTGTGTAGGTATTGCCGTCTACATCGTAAAGATTTTTTCCCGTTGCCTTTTCAACAAAAAAAGGATAAGGCTCAAAGAACCGGATATTGTGGCTGACTCCGCCTGGAAAAACTCGGCATGCTCTCTCGTACCAATCTCTCGAAATTTTGGTTTTTTCAATATAAGATTGTAGATTATTAACCGACATGATCAATCCTAAATCTTCTGCGCACATATTACGGTTGTTGATGATGCTAAAAAAAATAAATCTTCATGCAAAGAAACAAGCAGCTCTACATTGTGTACTGATTTTTCCTTACGTTCCTAAAGGAGACCTACACCACTAACCAATAGAAACTAATCAGGTGCCTTGGGCTATTGGTCACGGCAGGCTGAACATCTCGCCGAAGCTCGATGCGTACACCTCCGTTCCATCAACGCTATCTTCTATAGCCGCCCTACTCCTTACGGAAAGCTGTCTTTTCTCGGGAAAGGTTTCCTCCTTAGATGCTTTCAGGAGTTATCCTAGGCAGCTTAGCTGCTCAGCGTGCCCTGTCGGACAGCTGATAGACCAGAGGCTGCGCTGCCCTGTTCCTCTCGTACTAGGGGCAACTTCCCCTCAGACAACTGCGCCCCTGTCAGGCAGAGACCGACCTGTCTCACGACGGTCTAAACCCAGCTCACGTTCCCCTTTAATGGGCGAGCAGCCCCACCCTTGGCTCCTGCTGCAGAACCAGGATGGGAAGAGCCGACATCG
>JBIOZE010000068.1:0-4326 GCA_044870745.1 Nitrososphaeraceae archaeon
GGTTCCAAATCCCAAAGGAGTTGATTTACTTCGTAGATAGCATATCCTCCTCCGCCACACAGTGCAAATCCGGGTAACGGCCCAACGACACTTTTAGGGTTGGACGAGTAACCTTGAAATTCAGATCTATTAGAGGTGGTAGCAACATTTCCAATTACCTGACCCATTGCGTTCCTAATATTAGGACTAATACTAGTAGTAAAAACTCTAATACGTGATTCAGTAACGATCAATTCATCTTTTGATTCTGCCCTCCATGAAATAGTTGATTGCGGGTATGACCCTGTCGCCATATTGCCTCCTCCTTCCATTTGGTCAAGCACTTCAAAGCCACCTCCCAATAGTAAAAACCCAGGTGCAACATCACAAGTCATATCGGGATGACTCACAGCAACAGGACTTATCGTCGAAGTATGCCTAAGGTTTGCAATTAACTCATCCCTTGTCATACCATCTATTTTCATTCCGATTGCAAATCCGGTCAGCGTGCAAGGAGTATAAGTAATGTGATCCCTGGACATTATCTTCCAAGTTGTCCAATCGGACATGGGGAAAGAGGCTGTTAAAAAATTACCGGTGAAAGCAATGTCTGCAAGTGCTCTGCCGCCTCCTCCGATGCAGACCCAACCGCTGCCTACCGGTATGGTAAAATCATGATGATCTCTAAAAGGGGGTGCCGGACTTGGGGGTTGTGTGTCACTCCAAACAGAGATACTAATCTTACCGACTGTGATCTCGTTAAGTTGTCTTGTGACCATTCTATTTCGTCGCCTTAATGGGGAGGAATATTCGCATATTGACTGTTTCTATAAAATTATTATATATTAAGCCTTATGCATAATATTTCTGAAATTTTATCCATTTTCTAAACACAGTTTTATTATTCTAATGCGTTTGAACCATTTATTATGCGAATTATATTCATGCAGGAGTTAGGAGATCAGGGGGAATCTGCCTATCGGATCAACTATATTTTTCTTGACTTTTAGTTGCATCAATTGCTTGTAGTGTTGAAAAAGAATCGACTGAATTACTGAATCGAAAACCAGGGGACTTGCATCATACAGGCCGAATTATAAAGTCTAACATAGGAGAACATTTGGTCAAACATCTTTCTGTCTTTCAGATTCAATAATGATCTAAAGTCTCTCCATCTTGCTCGCTCCATTTCAGCGGCGATTCTAAATAATGGGATTGTTCGCCCCATTTGCGATGTACGAGAACAGCCGGATTTAAAGGAGATAGAACGAAAGGGAGAGGGAGAGCGGAACAGAAGGATTACAAAGATTGTAACTTATCTAATACTTCGCTAATTAGTAGAGCCTCATAAGTGAGTTGTCTATGTTTCTTTAAGATGCGGTGTTTAAGTGTCCTAAGGTAGGTCTTATCATAATCGTAGACATTGCCTTTTTTTAGGTCATGAATAAATTTCAATTCGGCCTTACTTAGCACTACTCTTTGTTCAGAAACTGCCACTGTAAATACATTTCTAGAATTAGAAATTGGTGTATATAATAATTGCTATTATTAGCAACGCTTTAATACAGTATGTTGCTATATTCAGCAACATGAGTCAATCATACAAAAAACCTTGCATGTTTTGCAACCGGGAAATAGTGATGAGTGAAAAGTTAGGGAAATGGTATCCTTCTGATCTTGACGGAGGTACACACTACTGTGAAGCCAAGAAGCAGCAGAAGGCTAAGGACGAAAAGCAGCAGTCACAACTTAAGAACCTGTTAGAAGCGCAATTGCTGCTCCAAGGTATGGACGCCAGGCTTAAGCGGGTAGAAAAGATACTATTTATCGAACGGCCTTGACCCAGGATTTTTACATTCAAGTTTTTTAATCATGACTTACGTTTTCAAGTCATGAGCGTGTCAGTATTATACAAGGGAAAATGTGACAACTGTGGCAAAAATCATCCAAAATTGTTTGTTCAACTGTGGAGTGATCGAGGGGATGGCGTATTCGGCGAAGTTTTCTGGTGTCTAGACTGTGTAAGGAAACAAGAATTCTTGACCGATTAGGCCAGTCTGGGGACGCTTAGGACGCTTGGGACGGGCTACCAATGTCTGCAGGCTCATTTTTTCCTTGTTGTATACCAGTGTTCGCTGATAAATTGTGCTCAAATGCAGGTACTTCCGTCTCTGGAATCAGGTGTTTGTCTAGCCCTATATCCGTCCCAACATGCCCATCCGTCCCATTTTCCTTAACGTTGATTTCTAAGTCTAACTCGTAAATATTGGCTAACCTATCCATTTTCTTTTTATCAAATAAGAGTTTTCTAGACGAACCATGATGCTTTGATTTGACTGCCCCAAAAACATCTTTACACATTTCAATTACTTGTTTTTGGGAAATTGGGCCAAAGTCTGTACTATCGTATGACAAGGGCTTGTTAGCAATAGAGGACCCCGGTAGTACTTCAGAGTCCGTTAAAGTATCCCAAATCATTTTTGATTCAATTTCATAGTTATCTTCTTTTTGAATTAGACTCGCTATATGTCGATACAAAAAAGCATACAGTGTATTTGCATTTGCTTCTCTCTTTTGACATACGTACTTGCTGATTACGGGTAAGATTTCACCTAAGACTGTTGTATCATGAAAGACCCTTAATACTGGCTTGAAGAGTTGTTTCTCTCTATTTTGCAAGTTGGTCTTTATGTCAGATATTGTTTCCTGCCAATGTTGAAGCCTGTAAATCAGGAGTGAGTTTCTAACTTCCATTAATTCTTCAAATAATTGAATGAGTTGGCGTTCTCCTGCTGGATTGATGACTTCTGAAATATCGTAAGCCGGCCATCCATAGACGCAAGGTATTTCAATGATTCTTTGATTGAAACCTTTTGCTTTTACAGAGTCTGGTAATCTTTCCGCAGCAAATGCTTTGAAGCAGAAAGTATTAAATTTGTACTGCTTTCTTCCGTAAGTAGTATCTGTTTTTAGTATAGGCCTGCCGGTAGTGTATCCGTTCTTGTAAATACGCATCTTATCAGGATATTCGTCTATGTTATCAGCCTCGTCTTCGCATAGAGTACCAACACCTTCATCCATACTTCCGAGAAATTGATAGATGTTAGAATGACTCATGTCGCTGCTAGTCATATTCCTGTAAGCCAAATGTTGGAATACAGTCAAGTTATTTGACTTACCAGAAGCAGGATTTCCGACAAAGAACAAGTAATGAGTTAGCCCGATCTTATCTTGAAAATAACTAAAGATAGTGTCGGCAGCACATATTGATAAATGGAAATTGTCTGCATCTACATATTTTTTCCAGATTGATTTTACTTTTCTATATAGTGATTCTAAAGTATCAGGAACTGCCTTGTTCAGATAGGCATTTAGTTCTATATCCGAATTGAAAACATAAGGCTTGTTAACGTATGATAAAGGTTCAAGTGGCTTTAGAATCTTGTCTTCAAATGCTAAATGGTCTTGGACCAGTACCTTACCATCCTTTGCAACCAGATAGAAAGGGGTATTTCCAATAAGTACTGCTTCTGCAAGCAATTCATTGTTAGAGAACTTCTGTACGTAGTGCTTTGGGTTTTCCTCTGCAGGCTTTTCATTCTTCTTGGTCAATTCAATCAGTGGAACTCCTAACAAAATCGAGGATCTTGGCCAGTGTTCCTCTATGGCGAACCCGCTTTATTCTATTGATAATTTCTCTCTGCAAATCTGGTATATCGTCTAATGAAGTTATCAAGTTCCAAGCCTCCTCTTAGCGATTTTTAAATAGAGCATATAGTCAGGCGAAATTTCAGGATTGTTAAACCACTCAACTTGATCTTGGATTCTCTGGATGAAATCCCATTGGTACTTTAGAGATAATTCTTTTTCATGCTGCTCTTTACGGATAGTAATAGCAGTCATTCATAGATCCCTCCAACAGAATATTTGCGCCACAAAAAGCGCAATTCTTCCTGATAGTCGAAGAAATACTCTTTTTCCGAAGGTTTATTTTCTTGTTCTCTTAATAGTAATAATGTCAATACTAATCACCTCCTGTGGTTGGATTTGGCGTCTGGTCCAATTGGTGGCGGGGTAGGAACCCGCTGCTAAACTTTTCAATACTGAAATATCTCCCTCACTATATCTCGAATCTTACAAACGCAATTTTCTTCTGCTAGATGCTTATTCAGAACGGTAGTCATCTTTAGGGTCAGATCAGCAAGATCTTTGCTTTTCGACAGTTTTCTCTCCCTCTTTTGTGCTTTGTACTAGACGTGCAATTACTGAATCGAAAGTATCCCCTAGAGTTCCTAATCTAGTAAGATTCCGATATGTGTCTTTAGAGATCCTGATGCATTTATACGC
>JBIOZE010000069.1:0-5254 GCA_044870745.1 Nitrososphaeraceae archaeon
ACAATAATAATGATGATGATGATAAAAAATCAGATGTAATATTGCCATTTGTGTCCAATGTATCTGCTGATGCTGCTGTTAGTACGATAGACTCTGGAAGTAATAACAGTGATATTAATTGCAGAAACTCAAGTGTAGTTATTTCTGATGTTAAGGCTATTGGCTATGACGGAGATGATTCTTTCCCCAAAAATGCATATGATAAGAATCTTGAGACCAGATGGTCACATGAAGGTAGCGGTTCGTGGATTCAACTTGACTTGGGCACACGCAATCTTATCTGCAGTATGGACATTGCATGGTACAAAGGAGACGAAAGATCAAATTATTTTTCAATATCATTATCTGATGATGGCAACAGTTTTGAAAATGTGTTTCAGGGTACAAGTAGTGGAACCAGCCTATTGCCTGAAACGTATGATTTTGTAAACGCGCCAGCCAGATTTGTAAAAGTAATGGTGGACAAAAATACAGATGATTTTAGTGACCTAACGGATTGGGCAGCTATTACAGAAGTAAAAGTCAATTGAGATCAAAGCAACATGTACCTAAGGGCATCAGCTGACGCCTAGGTTTCCTCCACAGGCACAGTATCCAAATTCATCTATGCGTGAATTACAAAAGAGACATTCCCCGACGCTACTGTAATCAACATCTTCAGCAACCTTCCCAAAAATTTTAAGGTGATCATCAATTTCCTCGGGTATGCCAAAATCCGAGCTTAAATCTCTCATTATACCTAATATCTGGCATACTATTAATTATATGTTCTTAGCTTTTTTGTATGAAACTTCCTCGAACGATCACCAAAACGCAAAAATCGTGAAGGAAAATCCCAGAATCCCCTTAATTTTATATGTCTATGCTTTACCCTGTCTCTCCTTGACTATCTTCTCTAAATAAAATTGGATAATGCCATTAGAAATTTCGTAAAGACAATCTTCTATGGCAAAGTGACCTGAATCAAGTCTGTGCATCTGAGCATTCGGGAGATCTTCAAGATATGCCTCACCCCCTTCGCGAGTAAAGAATATGTCATTTTGTCCCCAGAAAATCAGTGTTTCTGGTTGATTATCTTGAAGGAACTTTTGCCACTCTGGATACAACTCTACGTTTTTTCGATAATCATAAAAGAGATCCATATGTACTCGGTGCGCATTTGGTCGTTGCAAGAAACTAAAATCCATGTTCCAGTTATCTGGACTAATTACTGCAGGATCCTTATGACCGTGAAGGTAGATTTGCCTTATGGTATCGAGTTTGAGTAATCCATATAGAGGATCCTCTGTTTGAGGAGTACGTCCTTTCCAAAGCGCGTTACGCAATCCATCCCATGCATTCGTAAAGCCGATTTCATAGGCGTTTGTGTTTTGAAGTATGAGCCACTCTACCCATTCAGGATGCCTAGTCATGATCCGAAATCCAACTGGTCCACCATAATCCTGCATGTAAAGTCCAAAATGTTCAAAATCTATGGCCTTTAGAAAATCCTCAATTACCTCAGATAGTCTGTCAAATGTGTAGCTAAAGTCGTCCGGGCTTGGAAATTCAGAGTTCCCAAAACCAGGATAGTCCGGTGCCACAACATGGAAGTGACTGGCTAAAGCAGGCAAGAGATTACGGTATTGATGCGATGAAGAAGGAAAGCCATGAAGCAATACAAGCTTGGGTTTAGTTCGGTCCCCAATTTCCCTGTAAAAAATAGACAGACCATCAACATTTATTGTCTTGTACTCTGTCATAGCATCCTCCATTTTTAGATTTGAAACTTGTCTATTCATAGCATTAAAGAATAAATATTTCTATTTATGGATTGGGGCTTACCTGCGCCTTACTGTAAGAAAAGAAATCATGCCGTTACTTGAGGCAAATCCATTCATGATACCTACGCTAGGCCTGTCGCCGTTACTGCACGTTTTACTATTAGATCATGACACTCTGAGAAGCGCCCTTCAAGTTCTTGTGGAAGGGATCTATATAAGCATAAAAACGTCGCAGGTATTCCAGATTTATGTATGGCTTCATGAAATTGAACTTCCATTTTATGGGCCTCATCATATTTACCTCTGTCTATCAAGAGTCCAGGCGGCGTACCAATCACACTTAAACCAGATTTAGATCTATCTTTAGCATTCTCTCCAATCCTACCCAATTTTTTCATGACTTGGTCTACCAAATATCTCCCGCCTTGAAGATATTCGTCTGCATTAACAATCATTATTTGCTCTGAACGAAAAAGCGAATTTACATTTTTTATTTTGTTAAGAGCATCTATGAATTCTGGCTCCTCCTCCCTGGTAATAAAAAGCACATTTAGATTATTGTTATTTATGCCTCTTTTCACAAAACTAATCACAATTTCCTGAAATTGCGCTTTATCATTAAAGGTAATGACAAGATGATCGTATTCCTTTATCTGGAAGATGACCTCCTCGATAGACTCTAATCCATCGTACAATTTCTCTTGTTCTTCGAGAAATTCGTTAATCACCCTTCGTAATAATTCGGGTCTATTGGTCATGCCCATACTTTTAGCTCTGGGAGTTTCCATGAAGCCGTCAAGTCTTTTGATCAATAGCTTTGGAAGATGGACATAATACCAATCTTTGCGTCCCATACTTTGTTACATCTTTTGGCATGTAATATTCTTTTATAACGTAAGTGGACCGCCTAAATTGCAAACCATATGCCATGCGGATTATTATGACGCTATGCATAAATCCTAAAATTCAGAGTGCCACCAAAAATCATAACTGTTTGACTTAAGATAGGGTGAGATATTGTGAGTCGAGCGACCTGCTAACGAATGCTTTCCGTACTATCAAAGTCAGCTCGTCCCTAGATGGTGAAGATGGTGAAGCTGGCGGCGACTGAACTATGAACCCCTCATCTGCAAATTACACTTCCTACCACACATGCCACTTATCTGCTTCACGATGCGAGCAACTTGCACCAGTAACCGAAAACTTCGCCCTAACAAGTTTTCAAGGCTGTAACTAGTTATAAGTAATGTTTGAAATAGCTACAGTTGCTGATTCTTTTGTTAAAGGGATTGTTAATCCGGTTTGTAAATCATCACTGGATTCTTCCACCTCTATTGGCATTCCGTTGACAGTTACACTAATCTCCGCTTCAGTAGAATTACTAGAAACTATGGCGTTAGGAATTAAGAAATGTAGCGTGTCTTGTATTTGCTCAAATCTATCCAGGGAAAGCAAGATACTGCTTGAATTTTGCTCAAACTTTATGTCCGAGACTCTACCGGTATTTAACCACGAGTACAGTAAGTGTTCCCGTCCAGAAGGTGATTTGTATTCGTGCTCTTGCCCTACGGCCCGAGGCAATATGATATCCTGAAAATAGCTTATAAATTTGGCGTTACCAAATAAATTTTGCGAGTACAAGCCGATCATTATAACTTTACCTTCGCCATATTTTAGTTCATAAGTAGCAATTTTGAGTGGTACTCCTACATCGTTATCTTCTACAACTAATGTGGGAAATTGTGCTTCATAATCAAGCATAATTGTAGCATTCGGATTGTTAACATAATTTTCTTCGAAATGAGTATAATTAAATGGATTATTTGCAAAGAGTACCGGGTCCTCAATGGCTGCGTACAAAAAGTTGCCTCCTACCCATTCCTTCGTTTCGTTGTAAAACCCTTCATGAACGCTTTTCATGGCTGCGCTGCCGTCAAATTTCCAGTTGTGACCATGTACTAGAGTCGTTTCACACTTTTCTGGGTCATACTTAATTTCTGCATAAAAAATATTTGAATCAAGTAGCACTATAGTACCACCATTACTGACAAAACGCCTAAAATTGTCGTACTCATTTTGAGTAACATATTCGTTGTGAAGAAGAAGTAGAACTTCGTACAGATTTTCTCCACTAGACTTAAATATTGACCCGTCATGCACATCCCGGTCATCTATAATTTCAACAGTGCCGCCTGGCGCAAATTCTCTAACTTTTTCGGTAAAATTAAGAAAGTAATCTCTGTCTGTCTTGGATGGTATTTGCGCAGTAAAGTAGTCCAAGTCCGTAGTTACTTTTTGACCTTTAGGAACAGTGTCATACTTGGCATAGAATGTATAGAAATGATTGGCGTAAGATGCAGATGTGAAAATAGGCTCTACAATTGCAATTGAAATGTTCTCATTCTCCCCGAGCATATTGCGGTACTCTGGCGTCTTGTTAAATGTTATTGAATTGATTGTTACTTCTGCCCAATTGGCATTCCCAGCGTGATCAGTTGCTCTAGAGACAATTCTATGTGGTTTTGTATCTTGTATATTAACGGATACAGACCATAAAGTCCAGTTCCCCTCGGTCTGTGGTTTGGCCTCTGAATATTCATAGTCGTCAACTTGAACTTCAACGAGATCTATACCACTTTGATTGTCATGAGCAGACCCATTTACTAGCACATTTCCTGTAAGTAATGGAGAACAACCATTTGGATTAATTATACTTAGCTCAGGTAGTGATGTGTCACTGGTAACGTCCCTATTTGATATATTATTTGTTATGTTTTTCAATGTGGGGCGTAGATTGTCTAACTTCTCTAGCTGCCTGTCGTAAGAAGAAGAATTAGTAAGAATGCTCTTACTTGAAGGATCTTCCTGTATATCCTTCAATGTTATGCGTTGATCGTCTTCCTTCTCTACCCTACCGTTGTTTGATGGTGAATTATCGGACCCGCTTAGAACTGGCTTTATGGATGTCTCAGTAATACCAGAAAGCATTAGTCCAAGCAAACACAAAAGCAGAATTAGCGATGATCTCATGCGGCCCTGTGCCCTCATTCCTCATTTTGATTAATTAAGATTCGCGGGTAATTGAGTGTCTTTTATCCAATAATTGCTATCCGCGTAAGTATCAATTACCCTATACCCTAAAATGGAGCGGCGCAAAGCAAGCTAAAAGAAAATCAGAATGTCTTTCGGTCTACTTATTAGAGTAAATTCCGATGAATCAATCAATGTAAGGATAGGGTCTAAGAGTCTGACACAGAGCGATGAAAAATAATAGTGTTGGGATTGGGTGGTTTGAAGCCTAAGACCTGCATTTTCCCCTATTACTCAGGGTACTGTGGTAATAAGTCAGCAGCTTCCTCAGTACCAGCTTCCTCAGTACCAGCTTCCTCAGTATCAGCTTCCTCAGTATCAGCTTCCTCAGTATCAGCTTCCTCAGTATCAGCTTCCTCAGTATCAGCTTCCTCAGTATCAGCTTCCTCAGTATCAGCTTC
>JBIOZE010000070.1:0-8399 GCA_044870745.1 Nitrososphaeraceae archaeon
ATGTGGATTGGAATTTGCTAGCATAGCATCTCTAGAAGTTCACAACTGGACCAGTCATCCAAGTCAACGATCGTCCCATGCTACCAGACTAACCTAACAATCCTTACCAATGTATTTCAATAATTTACGCAGTCGCTGATTATACAACATCCAAAACATGGGCCAGAGTACTTGTAATCCAGACTTCCTAGCTTGAATGTCCTGGCCCGTTATTATGATCATCAAAACTTTTACTAATATGGCAGTTCAATAATAATACAGAATTCTTTGAGTTGATAGCAAAATGACAAATAACAAAGAGATTATGATTCTAAGTGCAGTCTTATTGATAGTTCTTCCTAGTGTGAAAGTTGTTTATGGTATACCTACTACGTTAGAAGAAGTGGAAAACGAAGAGCGGGAATTACAAACAGACAGGTCCCAATTGGAATCATATATAATTAACCATAATATCAGTTTAGGACTAAGCGATGAAGATAAAACTGCATTTAATATTAGTGCTGACTGGATACCATTAGACAACTTGATGCAATTTGCTGGAACGGATTTATTACAAATAACAGTCACGGAACACCAGCAAAGATGTGGGGCAGAGAATGAGGGCGATAGGATAAACTACACCATCTCCAATACCGCTATTCAGTTTCCAAATAGAACGGGAATCTGTTAGCACCTATGTCCTCGTTTAGTCTGAATTCCAAGAATGAATACGGTATTCCAGGCTATCCACTGATTTAGAGAGTCTGATACTGGCCCGTTAAAGTATTCTAGAATAAATATGGAGCGGTTCTGTTTTTAGTATCACTCCCTCTGAACCCGTGATCATGGTATATTAATTCACTAACATGATTGAACGTGAGATATTGCTGTCTCATTCCGGAAAAAGAATTTCATTACATTAAATTCTAATCTACTATTTGCTATGTGATCGCCGTCTGATAGCAATTCAAAAAATCGGTGGCCCCATTTTGAATACTCGTCAACTGATATATGGATGGTAAAAGAACGAATGCGATAACTAATCATACATTTTACTAAGATATTGTAAGAGATAACGAATGAATGATAATAATTTAAGAGCCAGTGATGAAGCAATCAAGGACTCAGGACTGTCAAGTTTTAAACCAACAAAGAAGTCATCCCCTGAATCGGAGAACTCGCTGATTAAGATGTTAGACGCCATCGTTAATGCATTGGGCAAACATAGATACCTTTGTGGTAATCCAAACTGTGGGGCACTAATTATATACCATAAGAATGAATCTAGACCGCAAATTTGTATTAGATGTGGGAGTAAAATCGACTGGGAAGAGAATACATAACCAGAATTATAGCATGCCCTAAGTGTAACAGGGATTATGATTCTAGCGCAAATTACTGTGCATTTCACATTCCTCGTATTACACTGATTGAAAAAGAAATAGAAAAGTTACGATAAGGTCCACCCCTTTATTTTATTCTATGGCAAAAGTAATCCTGACCTGAGAATCTAAAATAGTATTCAAATTCGATTTCTTTAATCTTGACAAGTCTGTAACTCAAGTTCGGCCCGCGACTAATATGTTATTTATTTTTAAATAAATTGTAATCAACTTACCAAATGGTAACTTACCAATTGGTAACTACGTTACCAGAATATTACTATTTAACATATATAGTTTCAACACAAAACTAATGACGTGAAAACTTCATTTAAAAAAGACATACAATTAGGTGTACTAAGCCTTGGGCTATGTCTAATGTTTATATCAAGTTCTACTTCTACTTCACCTCTCCACCTTGATTTGGCAAAGGCTCAAGAGAATAAGACATTAACGCACCCTCGAGCAATTCAGAATATGACTATGAATACTACAAATATGAATTTAAGTCCAAAGAGGAGGATTGTAAAATGAAGTCAGAAAATATTAGGAAAATTGGCTTGAAATCCAATGAGGACACTATGGAAATAAGCCTAGGTGCAGACATTTATGAGTGAAGTTGGAACTAGAGATATTCAGCCACTGAAATGGGATGTGTTTCTAACACCCGGCATACCCATCGCCACTACCGACATGCCTCCGGGCGTTGAGAAGGTGTATTTTCAGGCGATGGCGACAACCCTAATCTATGGTATGCGAGATGCGGTTCTGGTAGATGCCTTTATGACCTTCGAGCAGGCTGATGCCCTGTCTAATTGGATTGCCGCAAGCGGCAAGACCTTGACAACAATCTATATTACACATGGGCATGGGGACCATTGGTTTGGTATCGGGGCCCTTCTTGAGCGCTTCCCAAATGCTAAACCAGTCGCGACGCCTGATGTTGTGAAAGTTATGCGCCAACATGCTTCTCCAGAGATCCTTGAGAAGATTTGGAAAGCGGCGTTTCCTGAGCAGATCCCTGACCGACTCGTGATCGCCGAGGAGCTTAAAGGTAACGTAATTGATCTTGAGGGGCACGACTTGGTCGCAGTGGAACTTGGCCATACGGACACCGACCATACGACCTGTTTAAATGTCCCGTCTATCGGCCTAGTGGTGGCTGGTGATGCTGTCTACAATGACGTTCATCTTTATCTCGCCGAGTCAAATGTGAAGACTCGCCAGGAGTGGATCTCTGCACTAGATAAAATTGAATCGCTTAGCCCCCGAGTTGTTATTGCCTCACACAAGCGGCCTGGTAACGACGACAATCCTCGTATAATTGAAGAAACCAGGCAGTATATACGCGATTTCGACCGGATAGCCGAAATGACTACAACCGCACAGGAACTTTATGACAATATGCTGGAACTCTATCCAAATCGAGTTAATCCGGGGTGGGCGCTCTGGAGTTCTGCACGCGCAGTAAAGCCATAAATTAGGAGATATTTGGTGTAGAACGCGTTAAAATTGATCAACAAAAAAGAATTGAACCTAATATAGGCAAAACCATATTTAGATACAAATATCATCAACGCATGTTGCAACAAACAAGGCTAGATACTACTGATTTAAGGATTATGAAGTTACTATCTAAGGATTCTAGAACTACTTACAGTAATATAGCTTCTGCTGTTGGAATAATGCCAAGTGCTGCAAAGGATAGAATTAACAAAATGGTATCCAATGGTGCAATACGAAGCTTTGTACTATTTGTAAACCCTGTAATATTTGGGTATGAAAAAGAGTGTATCTTGATACTTAGAAATGTAGACAAAACAATTAAAGAGCGAGATATACTCAACAAATTAAATATCCTAGGGGATGTTTTAGCATATACTTTAAGCCTAGAAAGAACTGCTAATTTTATATTAGCAGTCAAAGATAGAGCACAAGACAAGATAGGAATACTGACGGATTTATTGAAACCAGCAAAGGTGGAGAGTATCTTTGCAAGATATACACCAGTAACAATGAGATTTTATAACTCTGATTTGAAGATTATGAAATGTTTGTTACCAAATCCTAGAATGTTAATTGAAGATATTGCTAGAGCAACTTCATTATCACCAAAGACTGTGGCAAGGAGATTGGAAAAGATGAAAGAAAATCATGTTCTACAATTTTCCATAGTGACAAATCTACCTTCTATGAATCTAACAGGGTACATTGAGTTTGCGGTATTAATTGATGTCAAGATATTTAGTCACCAAAAATAGTTGAAAAGATACAGTATGAATTGCAAGAATATTTGTTGCATATTCCACATAGATATCAAAAGGAAGTTATTTTTGCAATATTCTCTTGTCCAAACATATCTGCTGTCAACTTAATATTGAGAAGACTAGAATCTTATGATGGAGTTAACAAAGTCGAGCCATTTATAACTACTAGTTTAACAATTTATCAGGATTGGTTAAAGTGCGAGATTGACAATAGAATCAGCCAAGAGTACTTATCATCAACAGCTGCGATAGCTGCAAAAGAGGCATAATATACAATCTTGTGTGCCTCCTGTATTTTAGAAAAAGATCCAATGTTTGGTAATTAGTCATATCATAAACAATGTAGGCTATTTTGGCCTAACTACTTTTTATAGCTGCACAGTAAAAATCAGACAAATATTACAAAAAGTATACTAAAAGCACAGACCTCCCACCACCAGACTTAAATCAATTACAATTATTTATATATCGTGATAAGTAACGTTAAAAATAAAAAAATTATGGTAAAAGTGAGCATTGCCCTTGCCATAATTGGTATATTTATTAGCTCATTGAACCCTAGCCATGTTGCAATAGCACAACAGCAACCACAAGAACAACAACAACAAACCAATGCTTTCAACGGCACAGCCTTTCAGATTGATAATACGACATTTTCACACCATATGGCTAGTGTTAACGGAATTCAAATGCACTACGTAATTGGTGGTCAAGGAAATCCAATAGTCTTGCTACATGGATTTCCAGAAACATGGTATGAATGGCGTCATATCATGCCATCTTTGGCTAAGAATTATACTGTTATAGTACCTGATCTTAGGGGGCTTGGGGATTCTTCAAAATCACTTACTGGATATGATGGTATTACTACTGCGGAAGATCTAAATCAGTTGATATCTCAATTGGGCTTTAAAAAAATCTTATTGGTAGCACATGATATAGGAGCGCAGACAGCTTTTACATATGCTGCGGAGCATCCAAACAATGTAATAAAATTAGTAATAATGGATTATATTTTCCCAGGTTTTCTACCTCCACAGTTTGGCCAGAATGGCCCTTGGTGGTTTGTTTTTCATCAAGTACCTAACCTACCAGAATTTCTGGTAGAAGGTAAAGAGCGAGAATATATATCATCGTTTGTCAAAATGTTAGCGTATAATCCATCTGCAATTACAGAAGGAGATCTAGATATTTACACCGAAAAATACTCTGCGCCAGGTGCAATGCGAGATGGATTTGAATATTACAGAGCCTTCCCGCTAAACGCAGTACAAGACAAAGCATTAGTAAATCAATCTAAGCTTCAAGTTCCAGTTCTTGTATTGGAAGCCGACTACTATCCAGTATTTGGAGGAGCTGTACAAGGCATTCCTGTAGCGGATGCTGTAAAGGCGATGGCTGAAAATGTTACTGGCATTAAAGTTCCTTTATCTGGTCACTGGATTCCAGAAGAGCAGCCTCAGTTTGTTATAAAACAGCTCGCCAATTTCTTTGGTGGTAGTAGTAATTTTACGAATACTACCAACAAAGGACTCCATCCATAACAATTATCTTTAGGCTCTTAATATCTAGTGTCTATGGTTGACGAAAGCCAAGATGGAGGGCAGGACTCAGAAGCTACCGTCGTTGTTAATATCAAGATAAAACCTGATTGTGAGAAAGACTATGACGAATGGCTTAGACACTTTTTAATGGTATTAAAAACGAAAGTACCTGGTTACTTAGGTACAACAACGATCACGGAAACAACCGAAGATTCAACTGTGAGACATATAATTCACAGGTTTAGAGACAAGGCTTCTGTCGATGCATGGGAAAATTCACAAGAGTTGCGTAAGGAAACGGAAGAAGTAAACAAATATTCTACTCCATATTTCCAGAAGGCAACTGGTTTAGAGACATGGTTTACTATACCAGACTTGAAGACAAATGTTCGTCCACCTCCCAAATGGAAAATGGCAATAGTTGCTTTCATTGGAGCATATTGCATCAGCTCGCTAGCATCGTTTATTCTTGCGTCTTACTTTGAATTGCAGCCATTGCTTTTTAATTTATTTATGACTATAATATTAGTAATTGGCCTTACGTATTTCGCAATGCCTCTGCTGAGTCGATTGCTACGACGATGGTTATACCCAAAAATTTTTTGATGGTTTTTTAATAACGGCAAAGAGTCGATATATAAAATGGCGGCCGAGATTTCTGCATGGTTGCTGTCCGTAGCCATGGATTCGATCATTGACAATAATTACTAGTTGGAATTCTTTTATGCACTGGTGATCTCAGTGAATTACATTAAAACCTTATATTTCAACACCAATGCTGAGACGATATTATATAGCAGCATTGGGGATGAAGTAAGGTGGGGAATGCAACCCGCTTTAGAGGATTATCTTCAAGAATAATTACAAAGATTGGAATTTTAGTTGTAATTGAAATTATTATGATCCTCAGTAGTTTTATTATTCTAGTGTATTTCGAGTCTCAAGGAACATTGCTAGGAAATTCAATTAATATCGCTGGCAAAAATCGGTTCCTTACTGCTAATATTCAGCTAGCAACAGAAGAATACCAATCAAGCTCCTTAGGCTTGTTGGATCTGGAAAAAGCATTCGAAGCGTTGGAATCTAACATACTGGCTCTGAAAGAAGGCGGCTCATATGCGGGCTTAGAACTAAGCCCTCTACCTTCACAGTTTTTAACCTACTGGGAAGTAATTAATCAAAACTGGAATGAGTACAAGTCTACTATTGCGGAAAAAATAATCGAACCAATGCAAACGACAAGAGAAATTCCATCAGCAGAACAATTGACCACGACAAATGAATTAAAAACCAAGGCCATGGGATTGATTAGGTCATCAGATATATTGGTTACCAAGTTAGGAGAATTTGCAAAAGCTAATTCTCAAAACCTGATGCTCTTACAAATCCTTCTTGGAATTTTTAATATTGCTGTTCATGCAGGAATGCTTTACCTTATAGTAAGAATTCTCAGACCCATATCCGATTTGACTAAGGCAACAACTGAAATAAGGAAAGGAAATCTTGACGTATCGGTAGGGGACGCAGGCAGCGATGAACTATCAGAACTAAGCAGATCATTTAATTCCATGGTCCACTCGATAAAGGAATCCAATGAAAAACAGATAGATTTAACGAAAAAGCTTGAAGCAACAAATATTGAGCTTAAGCAAAAAGAAAAATTAAAGGATGAATTCATCAACGTTGCCTCACACGAGCTAAAAAGTCCAATTCAGCCAATCCTTGGTTTGGCCGCTCTCGCAAAGAAAGGTAAAATTAATCAAGAACGGGCTTGGGATATTATTTTACGACAGGCACGTAAACTTGAACATTTGGCTAATGACATTCTTGATGTGAGTAGGATTGAAAGTGGCAGTCTGTCATGTAAGATGGATAGAGTAGGAATAAACGACGTAATCCTTGAAGTGATGGCTGCCGCAAAACTAAATCCCAACCTAAGCGAAAGTGTCGTTCTGGATACAAAATTAGATGCCCCCATCGAAATAGTGGCAGATAAAATGCGTATCACTCAATTGCTAGGGAATATCATTGGTAACGCAATCAAATTTACGAGGACAGGTAGTATAACAGTAGAAACATGTGTATATAGGGATGAAAATAAGGTGGAAATTAGGATTGCCGATACTGGAAGTGGAATACCAGATAGTTTGCTTCCTCACCTATTCGAGAAATTTTCAACCAAGAAAATTACTGGAAATGAAAGTGAGACAGGAACTGGCCTAGGGCTTTTCATAAGTAAAGCCATCGTATTGGCCCATGGTGGACGGGTTTACGCCTCAAACAACAGCACCTATGGCTCAACATTTACTATAATTTTGCCGATCGAGCAGAATGAAAATGGGACAAAAGACGGGAGATTAGGCACTGATAATGCAATTCAATAAAACTGTAAATAATAGATCTGCAATCTATTGGTATACCCAAATATGGTGTCCTTAGTAAGACCGTTGTATGGCAAAATGGAACAGAGTGACAATCGCATTATGATTACAGTACTTGAGAGCTCTGCCATAAGCTTGGAGGCTAAGACTATCCTTCCTTCAGTTTTGGATTTTTGCGGTACCTTGAAGATGAGAATTTCATCTTCATACTATAGGAATAAATTCACAGATGTATATCCGGTACCTCGTCTAGTCACCCATCAGCACCGGTCTCTAAAAGAAGGCTTAGGTCATGAACAGAACCATCACATTCAAGATGATCTTGCCCAAATCTCTCGAAACAGGATAGTTAAGAGACCGGATAACCCACTTGAATCGGAAGAAAAGCTTTCGATAAACGTCCTATTAGTAGATAATGACCAGGACATACTTTTCACTTTCAAATCCATGTTGGAAGCTGAAGGTTATCACGTAGAATCATTCGCAGACCCGACCGAAGCGTTGACCCGTTTCGTCCAAATGGACCCTTCATACTATAACTTGGTTTTAACAGATATTCGTATGCCGGATCTGAATGGGTTTCAACTGTACCAGAAATTAAGGGAGATTAATTCAGATATTAGAGTCCTCTTTATGACGGCATTCGACGTTCCTGCTAATCTACACGATACAATCCCCACCATTAAAGATAGCGACATTATCAAAAAACCCATTGAAGAAGAACAATTCGTTAGTAGGATAAAGAAGGCTGTTAATTTAGAATGAGAATGATTATGGTTTTCCACCTTCTTCTTTTTTCTCTCAATGTGACATTAGAATAGTCAGCAGCATTGCTTAGAATTCAAT
>JBIOZE010000071.1:0-4651 GCA_044870745.1 Nitrososphaeraceae archaeon
CATTCAAATCCTGTTTGGCATCTTTACTCAAAGCAGAAAGAATTAGCTCGTCTATGGGATCTATCATTGATTTGATATCTCAAAATAATTGATCTAATTATTTATAGTTTAGAATTTTAATTTCAATGTAATTCTACAATAAATTAAGTTAAAAGACTTGATAAAAAATACATCTATAAAATATTAATTTAAATAAATCATTTTAATTTTAACAAATAATGGCCTGATGACTATGAACTAAATACAGAGTACGATACTAAACTAATGATAAGAGTCAAGAAACAAGGACGAAGAATGTTATCTAGTATCCTTTTAAAGAATTCTAAAAGATGTAAAAGAGTTGTGAAAATAGGGGATCCTGCTAACAAAATTATTAAAACTGCCAATGACCTGGATGTAGACATCATAGTTGTTGGAACAAAAGGGTTGGGAAATTCTGATGATCTTGGACATATAACAAGGAAAATTCCTTCTAAATCTGGCAAACCCATATTATTACTAAACTAGTTTATGAGATCAATAGATCTATTTGATTAATAAACTGATATTTAATACAAATTGTTAAACTATACCTGTACAAAATCCTAGTATGGCGTCAGCAACATTTTCGTCAGGAGACCCTCTTCTAGATTTCTTTTATATACTATTTAATGGCATCTCTGAAGTTCCTTTGTTTAGTTCGCCAGTAACTGGTATTTTTATTCTTGCAGGTGTTCTTCTAGCTTCGCGCAAAGCAGGTATCATGATGGTAGCTGCAGGATTGATTGGTGCAGCTACTGCGTTACTACTAGGTGCAGATTATGGACTAGTTACTTTTGGCTTGTTTGGGTACAATTCTATATTGACTGGGATGGCATTCTGGTCTGGACCATTTGTAAAAGCCAACAGGGTTACATTGACACTTTCGATATTTGGAGCAATCATAACTGCAGTAGCTTGGATGGCGTTTTCACATTTTATGGGCGATATATTTAGTCCTCAGGCACCCGGCGTTACTAATGCCGTAGCAATACCTGGATTTACATCCTCGTTTATCTTCACTACATGGGCTATGATGTTTGCGAGTAAACGATATGGACATGACATTTGGCCTGAAATGCCTCCTGATGTTAAAGAGGAGAAAATTTCCGGAAGTGACAATCCTGTCCAATTAGTGCCTCAAAATTTCAAATGGACTGCTAAAGAATTCATCGTTGCCACTCTCAAAGGTGTATCTCAGGTTACCTTTGTGGAGAATTGGAAGACTGGTGTTTTCTGGGTCGTAGGTTTGACTTTAGCATTTGAATTGGCACCAATTATAGCTGGTGTTCAAAATAGACCTTGGTATACAAACGCATACACATCAGGATGGAATGAATATTCCCCGTTATATCTTGCTGGAGTTATGGCTTTAATAGGATCCGCAATTGGTGCGGCTTTGTCTATATTGATGAAGTTGCCTACTCATGAGACTAGGATTGGTTTACACGGGTTTAATCAGGTACTGGTTATGATAGCGTTAACCAGTTTTGTGCCTCTGACCCCACAGTCATTTTTACTAGCGATTCTTGCCACCGTAACCTGTTCCTTGGTGGTAATGCCTGCGCTTCAAAAGTTCTTTGGTCAATGGGGATTACCTGCACTTACAGGGCCATTTGTATTCACAGCATGGGTTTACATGATTGCTATTTACGGATTCTATAATATACCCGCAGGGATAGGCTGGTCTAGAGCAGGATAGTCTGGTTTTATTCAAGACAAATCTGCCAACCAACTAACCAAGCAATCAACCTGAGGCAACTCTACCAATTTTTTATCTTATCTTATTTTATTCTATTCCTCTAATGTTGAACTTTCCTGTATTTACCTACTTGTTATTCTAAAATCATTCCATTAAAGTAATATTTTACGTCTTTTATCTTACTACTGTAGTGTCCGAGCTTGAGATAAATCTGAAAAAAATCAAATCCGATTTAAAAATGTCAGATAGTCAAAAAATTAAGAAGTTTTATGATTTGATGCTTACTCAAAATATTGAACCTATTGTATTGAGGCTTTCAGGTTATATTAAAAGCAAACCCATGAAGATCGATTATCTCCTTACATTTACGCCTACCAGAATTATCATGATTAAAAAAAGTGTGTTGCGAAAACTGACAGACCCAGGTTTTGTTGCTGGAATTGGCCCGTATCTATATTATATTCTGTCTGAAAAAATAGAATATTCTGATATTAAGATTAAGGATTCATTTATTTCTAAAGAAGATGATTCAGTAGCATCTGCAGGAGTAGGAACTGCCGACATGCTTAACGAAATTACTATCAAATACCAGGATATAAAAAAAATGGTGTTTTATCCTGATACCAAAACTTTAATTTCTAATATGCTTGGCATTGCTATAAATGAAAATGTACTTGTCATTCATACAATGAAGGAAAAATATGAACTCAGACTTCCGGCTGGAAAAAATGGTCCCTATGACAAAACATTGTATTGGTTAAAGATTTGTTTACCTGTTAAGATTTCTGATATATGACAGCCGATTTAGTCGACATCGACTAAATATTTGACAATGGTAATGATTCATATATATTGATTATTATTTTGAATTTTAAAATAACTCACTAGGTTTGTTATATGTGAATTAAACATGATGTTAGCCCCAAGAGAAATTGAAAAAATGATGATATGGACGGCAGCACAAATTGCCGAGGGTAGAAAACAGAAAGGAGTAAAACTAAATTATCCTGAATCAATTGCTTATATAGCCAATTTTGTTGTAGAAGGAGCACGAGAAGGAAAAACAGTCGCAGAATTAATGACGTCTGCAAGAAGTATTTTAAAACGAGCGGATGTTATGGAGGGAGTGCCTGAGATGATACATACAGTACAAGTGGAAGTTACATTTCCAGACGGGACAAAATTAGTTACCGTTCATGATCCGGTTCAATAGGTGAGTTATGAATGACAAATAAAAAAATTATTTCTAAATTGAATAAAAACGGAGGTTCTAATTTATAATGATACCAGGAGAATATGTTTTATCTGAAGGCGATGTCCTTTGCAACGAAAATAGAAAAACTGTGAAGATTACTGTAAAAAATACTGGTGACAGACCATGTCAAATAGGATCTCATACACACTTCTTTGAGATCAACAAAGTTCTTGATTTTCCCAGAGAACAAACATATGGTTATCGATTAAACATACCAGCTGGCACCTCAGTAAGATTTGAGCCAGGTGACACAAAGGAAGTTGAATTGTGCGAATTAGGAGGTTCAAAAGTTTGTTTTGGATTTAATGGTTTAACAAATGGAAGTATGAAGTCATCAAATATAAAAAGATCTTCACTTGAAAAAGCCAAATTCTTTGGTTTTAAAGGAATGGGTAATTAGGAGAGGATATTATTGGTCTTAAAAGTAACAAGAAAACAATATACTGATCATTTTGGTCCAACTACAGGCGACAAGGTTCGTTTAGGTGATACAGATCTCTTAATTGAGATTGAAAAGGATCTGATAACTCATGGAGATGAATGTGTATTTGGAGGCGGCAAAACACTTCGAGATGGTCTAGCTCAAACACCTGGTGTTACTGGTGCAGGCGGTGCTTTGGACTATGTTATCACAAATGCTGTAGTGCTTGATCCTGTAATTGGGATAGTGAAAGGTGATATAGGTATTAAAGATGGTAAAATTGCAGGTATCGGAAAAGCCGGAAATCCCTTAGTGATGGATGGTGTTGATAGAAACTTAATTGTATCTGCTTGTACCGAAGCAACAGCTGGTGAACATACAATCTGTACTCCAGGACATTTTGATACCCACATTCACATGATTTCTCCTCAGCAGTACATAGATGGGATCAGCAATGGTATCTGTAACATGATAGGCGGTGGTACTGGTCCTGCAGATGGTACTAATGCTACCACATGTACTCCAGGTACATTTAACATTAGTAGAATGTTGGAATCCGTAGAGGACATTCCAATGAATTATGGATTTTTAGGCAAAGGAAATGATTCTCATCCGTCGTTAGCTACCCAAATGGAACAAATCGAAGCCGGTGTTTGTGGATTAAAAGATCATGAAGATTGGGGAACTACTCCTGCTGTTTTGGATGCATCACTTCGTGCGGCTGATTTAACTGATGTTCAAGTTGCAATACACACTGATTCAATTAATGAATGTGCTTATTTAGAGGATACCGTTAATGCTATCGATGGAAGAGTTGTCCACAGCTATCATACAGAAGGAGCAGGTGGTGGTCACGCTCCAGATATACTTGCAATCGCAGCAGAAGCAAACGTTTTACCTTCTTCAACTAATCCCACAAGGCCATTTACTGTTAATACTATTGTTGAACACCTTGATATGCTCATGTTTTGTCATCATCTTAATCCCGGTGTTGCAGAAGATGTCGCATTTGCAGACTCTAGAATTAGAGCCGAAACAATAGCAGCCGAGGATGTAATGCATGATGAGGGAATTCTTAGTATGTATTCATCAGACAGTCAAGCTATGGGTAGAATTGGAGAAGTTGTGATTCGTGCATGGCAAACTGCCGACAAAATGAAAAAAATGAAAGGAAAACTAAAAGATGAGGAAGGAGACAACGACAATTTAAGAGCAAAGCGCTATATTGCAAAAACAACCATTAATCCTGCCATAA
>JBIOZE010000072.1:0-20252 GCA_044870745.1 Nitrososphaeraceae archaeon
GTTTTATATAAACATCCCTCAATGAACTAATTTGACATAAACAATAGATTGCAGAAAGTAATTAGGCACGATTTGGCCTTATTCTGCCTAGGAATCATCTAGATGCTATTGTGATTTCAAGTACACAAGTTACGTATTGATATAGCAGAGTTCGCCCGAACGTTTTGATAAGTTTGCAACCTATTTCTATTGATAATTCAAATCCAGTAATCCAACTATATTCATGACATTTCATTTTCCTAGCAATCAACGATAATTAGGAGGCAAGTAAGAAATAGTAAAATCAGAAACCCTTCCTTCCTTTCTTGGCAATTCATTTCAAGAATCAAATACAAGTTCGCGTTAGTTGGTGCCCGATAAGTTTTTGCTGCGTCGATCAGGCAATTTCAAATCAAAGTATGATCAATAACTCAAATGGTTTACTTATTAGAACGTAAGCTGACTAGGACTTATAGTTTATTTCAATTAATAATAATATGTCATGGAAATAATCGAAATGATTGCATGGTTGGCGTTGGGATTTGTTCCCATGTTTGGCGGTCTTCACATATTGAACAGAAAGCTGAGCACATCGAAACCATACGAAAAAATGACTAGGGGAGACATGTCTAAAGGAGTAATGGAAGGTGGTTTATGAAAGCATCAGTGAAGCGTTGAGAGAACTTATTTTACTGAGGGACAGAGGAGGAATCATTAGTAAGTCACCGAAACGAATCATGATAATGTCTAACGGAGAACCATACTACTACGTGGGAGTTACGTGCAATGATGGAAGTCATTACGTAATAGAAGCAGTGGGAAGAGAAGCTATTGAATTAAGGGAGGAATGTACCAAGATCACTGGATAAGATAACAACCGCAAACCGGGGTTAGAAAGATCGTCCTTCTTAATTTAATGACATAATATTTCTGGATGTGGGAACGGTGTCAAAAAATAAATTAGAGGAATTACGATTCAAAATTAGCAAGAATTCGTGGGCATTTCGTAAAGTTTTAAATTAGTGATAATAATTATTAGCATATCTAATACGTTACCCCGCATAATACCATTAATAGAGTCGGGATCATGTACTCAATTACGTTCTAATGTTATCTAACTTAAGTAAAATTCACCCAGGACTAGTTTAAACAGACTGGCGACAACAAGTATTCTAATAGTAAGTCTAAACCAATTGTAGCAACACAACACACCTTGTCAGCACCGCCGTAGTACACAAAAAGATTATGATCTACAATACACGCGCCAGTCGGGAATACTACATTAGGCACGTCGCCATTTTTCTCGTAACTCATTTCCGGTTTCAATATCGGTTCTCTAGTTCTTCCAACGATTTTAGAGGGATCCTTCAAATCCAGAAGAAGCGCACCAGCGCTGTACACCTTCTCTACGCTTACGCCATGATAAATTACAAGCCAACCCTTGTTAGTTTTAATTGGCGACATACCCACTCCTACTTTTAAGGCTTCCCAATCTTGCTCGGGTTTTGCTAACAGAGAATGTTTCATAAAATTGGTCACCGAGTCACCTTCTCCAATCCAAATACCAGGCTTGTCTGTGCCATATTGAGGACCAATCCAGCTACTTGGCCTGTGTAGCATCAAGAACTTGTTGGACTTACTTTCTCCATTTAGTTTTGGGAATAGTACAGCGTCCTTGTTATCAGACCCGGGGGTTGTAATTATCCCAAGCCTTTTGTAGCTAATGAAGTCCACTGTCACAGCAAGTGCGGTTGAGGCTGAAGGTCCACATTTGACAAAGTTTGAAAGTACTACATACGTAACATAAGTTCGATCTCCAATGATTGTCAAGCGTGGATCTTCTATTCCATATCTCTCATAATCCTCTACAGGGGAGATCGCAGCGCTGTTCCTTCTAGTAAACGATAGTCCATCGCCGCTTTCAGCATACCCTATTCGTGAAACATAGTCCTGATATTCACCTACCGCCCTGTATAGCATGTGAATAGACTTACCGTCATTTAGGACTGAACAATTGAAGACTGCGTTTGATTCCCACCAGTTGGACTTGTTAGGAAGTAATATTGGGTTAGACTTTTCTCTTTCTAGCTGAAGCATTTATCTCCATTCACTCATACCCAAATTTTGACTGGTATAAATATTCTTTGCTACAACTCTTGTATATTATCTAACGGGCGACATTTTTCCTTAAAAGTGTCGAATGACGATTACCGGTTATGGAATTGTAAACCAAGATGTGTTCCAATGCTACTTCTTTCCAGGACAGATTCTTACTGAAATTAGACACTGCTTCTCTATATTTTGGATAATCCTTGTCTAGTCTGAGGAGATCCTTTGAGAACTCATTTGGATTTCTGTCAGCTACTATTCCCAATCCCAGGTCGGAGAATTCTTTGAAAAATTCGATATCACTTGATATGAAAGGAAGGCTATGCGCAAACCCATCGTACATAACACCGGAACCCGAGCTCACTTTGTATGGTAAGATTAAAGCGTCTGCTGAATAAAAGAGGATCGATAGCTCTTTCTCGCTAAGATACCCTTTGTTGAGTTCGATTATATTGCTATTTTCAAGTTTTGTTGCCGAAGTTTCCATATTGTAATGGTTTCTGGAAGTGTTAATTACTATTTTCCAACCAGCTGGAAGCTTCATCTTATTAATAATATCCCAACCCTTTGTCGCAGTCATAAATCCTGTTGCAAGTGCAATTTTGCCAAATTCTGGTAAAGAAAAAATCCTTCTTGCCGCTTTCTTATCCGAAGGTGGAAGGAATGCGGGTTCTGCTCCATGATAAATCAAACGAGAACCAGGTATGAGCCTTACCAAGTACTTGGAAAAGACGATACCAGCTCTATTTGGA
Organism: Nitrososphaeraceae archaeon; assembly: GCA_044870745.1. Taxonomy (GTDB): domain Archaea; phylum Thermoproteota; class Nitrososphaeria; order Nitrososphaerales; family Nitrososphaeraceae; genus TA-21. The sequence continues at coordinate 2,841 of JBIOZE010000072.1, forward strand.
CCGATCTTACTTCTGTTCAGTAAACCAAAAGATCTGTAATTGAGCAGATGAGTCCAATAGTCGTACAGCATCCGAAGAAAAGTTTCAAATCGCCCAAATTTCTTACTACGTAAAGGGACTACCAAATTCATCCATTGTTTAAACGTATAAGCTGAGTGAAAAGTAGTTACAATAGGTGTCGTGCAATTCTGGTAAAACTGTTCTATGTTTGTGCTGGTCTTTTTAGGGTTTAGGGGATCCAGATGTATTCCGTATAATCCATGTTCGTACTGGATATGGACAAGGTCTGGTTTTGTCTCCTCCACAAGTCTTAAAAGGACTTTTGAATTATTCTGGTTAGAAGGTGAAATGCCTTTTAGATCCCCAGCTCCTTCCTCGTTACAGATCACGAGAACCTCTACGCCTTGTTCTCTTAAAGCATCTACGAGATTCTTACAATAACGGCCCACTCCCCCTTGCATCGGTGGGTATTCCGTTGAAACCATTAATACCTTCAAGTTTTTCCGCCAGCATAAAATAAAATCAATTAAAATACACAATTAATTGATATACTGTAGGCTATATCAGCCTTCCGTTCATGCCCTCAGGCAATTATGAAAGACGATTCATTGCCAAATAGGCTTTTTTCTTTTTATAGGCATTTATTAGACTGGGGAGGGTTGAAATTGAAAGATAACATGTAGTCTATAGCTTGAATTCCCATTCCGGTGGATTTATTACCTTAATTAAATATGTTCACCTTAAAGGGAACTATGTTACTGACTTAATTTAGGTAGTTACTTTTTGACAGTAAGTAAAGTTTGTTGCTTTCTAGCCTCTCTCAATTTATATTTGTACTTGTAATTTCTCGGTCGCGTTCTCAATCTATATCCGCAACAAGGACAAAAGTAACCTTCCCATAGTATAAAAATTCCACATACTTGGCAACGCTTTTGGCCCACTATATAGCGCCCTCCCTCATCTTTAGGTGGTTTTATTGCCTTATGTCTAATGCATATGCCCTTGCAAGTCATTAGATTAATTTATCCATTGTCAATTCTGCATTTGTCCGTCATTCCCGTTCGCAATCGAGTAACTTGACTCCGCTTTATCTTCATTAGCAACCTCTTTTTCGTTACCCATAATCCTATTCATGACTTTGGCTGTTGCGTAACCTTCTGCTACCTTTGTGATCTTTATTGTGACTTTGTCACCAGGTTTCGTATCATTGACAAATATTACGAACCCCCCAATTTTAGCTATTCCTGCATTTCCCTTTCTACTAACATCTTCTATATTCACCCGATATTCTTCGGCAACGCTTATTGGAGTTTTTTTGAGTGCCTTTGATCCCCCAAAGCTACCGCCTTTTTTTCCGCTCTTATTGTAACGACTAAACTTTTTCAATAAGCTAGTACAATTCCTGTCTAAATTGAAGTAATTGACTGTCTATTAATGTATTGAAAAATTCATATCAAGATGGTTCAGGCACTTCACCGACCTTTTGAATGCACAATTTGTCTAATCCATTTTTGACTAGTACGACTCCTATCAGAGAGATAACTCCTTGTATCAGGTTGTATGGCAGTGGAAGTACATATGTAATAATGGCACAAATTTCCTTCATGAGCTCGTCTCCTCCTTTACCTCTATTGCTTTTCCACCAACGACAAACAGGAGGAACTATCTTTGGCCAAAATAACTTTATACATTCATGTCCTTCAGACACATAATCGATCGAAATCTTCGGGACGTCCAGTCCAGAAGCAAACCCAAGCATTTTAGCCGTCTGAAATGCGTGGTGAGGACGCTCAATTTGTGCTAATTGAGCTCCTAATATTGCATAAACAGTTTTCAGATCGTAACTCATTAGTGAGTTTGTCAAAGAAATTACATCGTCATCAATTCTTGTTCGGTGCGTATCATACCTATCTTTCGATCTGATATTACGGGTAGAATCGGCATATCTTTGGACCATTTCTATAAGGGCAGATATGCGTTATAAACATATTTGTTATTGTAGCTTCATTCGATAACTGCAAATGTTGTGATCTGAACAGCCATACAACTACACACGTCTTGACGCTTGCACCACCCATCTAGCCAGCCACAATTTGTCTGTTTGATTGATTGATGTAAACGACAATTGACTCTTCTATCTTTGTTATCTTAGCGCCACTGCTCTGCAAAGTCAAGTGAGAAACTAGATTTGAAATAATACCTGGTCTTATTTGAATTCGGATTTGGACTTCTGTCTGCCCAATCTATGATACGTCCACAGATGGCACACTTTAAGATCATTCTTGTCTGCGACACCCTTATTGGTTCAACAGTACCGCATCTATGATCTTCTAGCAAATTCATTATTGTTCAAGGGTAAATTCTTCGCCTTATGCCGATTAAATGAACTAACTTAATTTAGTTAGTGCATTTGGTCAGCTATATGGGATGCTAGCAGTGATTCGACACTTGATTAATTGAGGCCAGGGTTAGTCGAATCATAAACTTGCGTTCCCTGCTGCTGTACTGCTTCATCTGTTTTGGTGCTAGTGCTAGGTGTGGAATCTTTTTCGTCTGTGTCAATCTTAATAGGTTTGCTAAAATCAAAATTGTGAGTCCCATCTTGGTCTTCTGATACATTTCCGCACGGGTCATTATTTTCTATGTAACTCAGCCATTTCATGCCGCATGATTTACACTTAAAATCACGTGTTTCACCTACGCTGTACCTCATTCTTATTTACTCTAAAGAACACCTGTGTTATAATGTTTCAATAAATTCATGTTGATAATATGGTCAGTATACTTTCTATTACAACAACCTTCAAAAATTAATTGCTATTACTCTGGAAAAGTGTGAAAGTAGAACACACATAGTTTTTGCATCAGATAGACACGTATGATTGTCATTAATGGTCAATGAAAGGTACTAACGCCAGAGCATGTTTTAAGCATCAAATAATGAGTTTCAGACAAAGTGATACGTCAAATCAAATCCAATTCGTTTAGATAGTTGGTAAAACTTCTTTGACGGCCAATGTTACCATATCATAAATTCAAAAACAAGTCTGGACAGACTCTCAGAATTAGAGCAAATTGCAGCAACATACGAACTTCAGGCCAAACAAGGGTATCGAAACTTGATATCAGCACTAGAATCATCAGATCCATCAGATCTTACAAATCTCATAGAAAAGTTCAGAGAACAAATGTTGATAATGATTAAGACAATAGATGCATACAAAGCCTATGTTTCAGAATTAGAAAAATTTCTGCCCGTCTAACAAAAGTATCTGTGGATACACTGGGCTGAGACCACCTTACGTATCCGCCACAAAATACTAAAAATTTACTCAAGGGGAAGCTATGGAGCATCGAGATGAGATATAGGATACAAAAGCCTATAAGGAGTTAGAGCAAAGGTACACTAGTCTTGGTAAATCCCTCTGCCCTTAAAGTTCTTGAAGCTTATACAAGAGATGTTGGACGTGGAGTTTCCCGTATTGACTATGAGTCGATGGATTCCGTAGGTGTATCTACGGGGGATGTTATAGAGGTTAGGGGAGGCAAGCGAAGAACTGTTGCCAAGTGTTTGCCCCTTTATCCTTCAGACGAAGGAAAGGGAATTATCCGAGTTGATGGTCTATTAAGGAATAATGCTGGCGTTGCAATAGGAGACACTGTAGAAATAGCAAAGATTAAGGCGGTGCCAGCTGAAAAAATAATAGTAGCCCCACTAGAAACAATACCACCTGTCGATGAAAGATATTTAGCTGATGCACTGGAGAGTGTGCCCATAGTAAAAGGTGACAATGTCATGGTACCTTATTTTGGTGGAAGACTCACGTTTGAAGTCATTGATGTAAGTCCTGCCGCAGCCAGCGCGGTCTTGGTTAGTCAAAAGACAATGTTCCAAATTTCGGTAAAAAGTGAGGCGCAAAGAGGGCTTTCTCGAGTTGTTTATGAAGACATTGGCGGATTGAAAGATGAAATTCAAAAGGTAAGAGAAATGATAGAGCTTCCCTTAAGACACCCTGAAATATTTGAAAAACTGGGAATTGAAGCTCCAAAAGGGATTCTATTACACGGGCCACCTGGGACTGGCAAGACGTTGCTAGCAAAGGCAGTTGCCAATGAAACTAACGCTCATTTTCTTACTATTTCAGGTCCAGAAATTATGAGTAAATTTTATGGAGAGTCGGAGGCACGGTTGAGAGAAATATTTAAGGAATCTCGAGATAAGGCGCCATCAATAATATTCATCGACGAAATTGATTCTATTGCCCCAAAGAGAGAAGAGGTAACCGGTGAAGTAGAAAGGCGAGTAGTTTCTCAATTACTTTCTCTGATGGATGGCCTGCAATCGAGGGGGAAGGTTATCGTGATCGCAGCTACTAATAGGCCAAATGCTATAGATCCTGCATTAAGAAGACCAGGAAGATTCGATAGAGAAATCGAAATCAAAGTTCCTGACAAGAGGGGACGTTTGGAAATATTGCAGATTCATGCCCATAATATGCCCCTGGAATCAGACGTAGACCAGGAAAAAATTGCAGCAGTGACCCATGGCTTTGTAGGTGCAGATCTTGAATACCTTTGCAAAGAGGCCGCTATGAGATGCTTAAGACGGCTCCTCCCTGAACTTAATTTGGAGGACGAAAAAATAGCGCCAGAAACACTGGACAAATTGATCATAACTATGAGCGATTTCGAAGGAGCAATAAAAGATGTTATGCCTTCTGCAATGAGGGAAGTTTACCTAGAAATTCCCGATGTTGAATGGACTGACATAGGGGGTCTGGCAGACGTAAAGCGCGAACTCCAAGAAGCAGTAGAATGGCCTCTTAGATACCCCGATCTTTATGGTGCCCTTAGCCATACACTTACCAAGGGGATATTATTGCACGGACCTTCAGGTACCGGTAAAACACTCTTGGCAAAAGCAGTGGCAACAGAATCTGAAGCTAATTTTATTAGCGTAAAGGGACCTGAGCTGATATCAAAATGGGTTGGAGAATCAGAAAGGGGAATAAGAGAGATTTTTCGAAGGGCAAGGCAGGCTTCTCCCTGTATCATATTCTTCGACGAAATAGACTCTATTGCTGGTACGAGAGGTGGAATGGGCGGCGTTGAAGGAGGCAGTGGCGGTAATGGTGGCACTGATCGGATGCTGTCTCAGTTGTTAACTGAAATGGATGGCGTCCGAGAAATGACTGGAGTAGTGGTAATCGCCGCTACAAACCGTGGCGATATGATCGATTCGGCATTATTGAGGCCGGGCAGATTTGACAAGATAGTATATGTACCAAATCCAGACACAGTTACAAGGGTTAAGATCCTAGAGATTCATACAAAAGGCAAGCCTATCAGTCGAGACATAGATCTGAACAGGATAGCAAAGGCCACTGAAGGTTTCAGTGGTGCTGATGTAGCATCAGTTACAAATACCGCAATTTCTCTAGTATTGCACGAGTTCCTTCAAAAATATCCCAGCCCTGAGGAAGCTACAAAGCACTCTTCAGAGGCACTAGTATCCCAGCGACATTTTGACGACGCAGTGAGAAAAATCAAGAAACAAAGAGAAACTAAACCAGGGGAACCAGTTACTAATCTTGTGCAATATAGGTAGTTACACAAGTCCAACAAGAAAAAAACATACTTCACTCAAAATCAAATCAGTCATTTTCCTTTGAAATTACAAAGGATATTTGATAGAATCTAATTCACAATTTTGTTTATGGGTGCTAAGAAAATATGCTGCGCCACTAATTTTTTCAGTTTACGTAATCCGTAACCTGTTTTAGCTGATACAAAAACTGAATTTGGCATAGCCAAGTCCGACAGTATTTCATTGGAACGCGTGGGCTCTGATTTATCATATTTTGTAAAAATAACAACAAGCTTTTCTCTATCCATCTTCAGTTCGTCCAGAATTTGTAAACAACTAGAGTACTTTACTCTTATTTCCTCAATTGGCTGGGATGCATCTATTAATAAGAGAATGATATTTGCCATCAAGGATTCTTCTAAAGTAGATTTGAAGGCCTCTATCATGTATGTTGGCAGTCTGCTAATAAAACCAACAGTGTCGGTAAGAAGTAATTTCTGATTGTCAATGAAAAAAGATCGTGTGGTTGTTGATAGTGTAGTAAACAAGCTAGCAGAAGTTTGTTTATTTTCGTTTGTCAGGAGATTAAAAAGTGTAGTTTTCCCCGAACTAGTATATCCTACAAGAGCCACTACTGGCATTTCATTATCTGCTCTCTGGTTATGGTAAAGCTGACGTTTTCGCCGGGCATCTGATAATTTGTCGGAAATGAATCCCATCCGCCTTTTAAGGTCGCGAAACCTTACGTCCACTATATATTCTCCTCCTCCTCCCTTTCCAGGTCGTTCGCTACCTAAAGTGAGTTTAGCTCCTTCCCTAACTCGTGGTAACTCGTATTTTACTTCAGCAAGTTGAATCTGAAGTTTTGCTTCAGAGGTGCTAGCTCGAGAGTAAAAAATATCAAGTATTAGCCTCTCTCTATCGATGACCTTTAGTTCTGTTTTTTTCTCCAAATTAAACATCTGCTTTGCAGTAATATGTTCGTCTACTATTAGTAGGTCGGGCTTGTTCTGTATGAGAAATTGTTTGATCTCTTCAACTTTACCTGGTCCTAATCCGTACGTTGAATGATTAAGATATTTTTGTGAAAACACCTTTACTATCTGATAGTCAGCAGATTCCACCAAGCTCCTAGCTTCCTGTTGTCTAAAGTCGTCAGGATATGTTACGAGTATTGCGTTTCTTCCGTTCAAAACACCTTCATCTCCTCATAATTATGATCATAATAACTCTTGAGTACATTAACATACTCCATGCCAATTACTGCGGAAAAAATGCCTAAAGCTCTGGACAGTAAAATTGATTTCAAATTGACTCTACAAGCGCTAAATATTGAATTAGGGATCGAAGAGTTCCCACACGACTCAGCATGACTGTTTTTATCCATGTTTCTACATATGTACTTGATCTTGATAGGCTATTAGTGTTGCTAGAATTGATTCTGCAATCTTTTGTAGTCACAGATTGATTTATCCAAAAATAACCACCTAAGGCGACCCATTACTATAGCAAATAACATTGTTATCGTCATAATTGATACTATAATTTGATACTATTGCTACCAAAAATACCAATTATTTGTTCGAATTCTCTCGTTTCCATCTTTAGGCAAAATAAGGCGTCGGAATTAAACGTTCTTATGGAGTGCTAGATGCATTGTTATATATAATGAAAAGAAGGGTAGAAATAATGGCAAAGTCAAAGACGGCCAAGAATGGTCATGAACGTATTACCACAGACAGAGACAGAATCAGACATTTAGAATATTTTATGAACGGACAATGGCGTCATAGCAACAAATGTAAGGAATTTACCAACAAAGAGTGTATGGTAAGAATAAGCGTAAGTTCTTGATCTTGAGCTTTCAAGGAAAGTTCATACCTGCGACGGTTAGGGTCGGTTTCTCCGGAACATAGCAAAATTATTCTTGAGCTCTGCCCCAAGCGAGCATTGAGGGCTTTGGGATGCTAAGAATCTAAGAATTAAAATAGTACATTTTGGGACATGTAACATTCATGATCTATTCCGGTAACTCTTACATATCTGCAATAACCTATTTCATATCCGTACTTGTTATGCACCAAGGTTAATATTGTAAGTTCTCTGAGGTACAGTGGTGTTATAATGCTACTGATAGGTAGCTTGAAACCTCACATCATTAATGATGAGCGTTCAGTCCTTACTATAAGGTAGTATATGATAAGCTAATAACATCAATCTGGGTTTAGAATACTGAACCAATACAGGGAACCATCCTAAGTCCCAGTAATACCACTTGCAACAAGTACTGAATAGCATCCGAGACCACAGTCCTCACAGATCGGTTTTAACGCAGTAGCATCAGCACTTCCAATGCAACAAGGTTGTTTGACTCTTCCCATATGGTCCAAAGAAAGTATTGCCCACGATGGACATTGAACAGGAGTGGTACCGGTCCCTCCCCAATTTCCTTTCATCAAGGATAACTGTTTGTCGTTGTTTATCACAAACTGTGGATATTTTTTTCTGAGGATGAGGAGCTCATCCACTATGTTATTACGTAATTCGCCGAATTCCAACCACAAAGGGTCCCCCTTCATAAATGGAGTATGAAATTGAAAACCTATTTTGTTAACTACTCCTTTCCATTCCTCGACCAAATCTTTCACGGTACCGTAGTTGAGAGAATTGATAGTCATTGTAATCCAAATATCCTTCCAGGCAGGCTTACCATTTCTAGAAGGTCCATTTATATACTCTAGTACATTCTTTTTGGTTTTAGCGTAAGTGCCTTCTCCCCGTATACTATCATGTGCCTTTTGAGTCCCATCCAGAGATATCCAGTAAAAGTAAAGGTCCTTAAATCTCTTCAGTGGAAAGTTGCCATTAGTAACCACGCAAACTCTTCTAGGCATCTCCTGGCAAAATACTTCTATTATATCTGGTCTCATTGTAGGTTCCCCTCCAACTAGGGTCACGACAAACACATGCTGCTTTTTGAAAGTTCTCCTAATTGTTTGCCTCCAATCCTCCACAGTAAGGTCTTGATTGTCATCTTTTCTATTTAACCACCAGTAGCAATGAGAACAGTGAAGATTGCATACGTTGATAATATCAGCTGAGCCGTATATTGCAGCTTTCTTGTGAAAAAATTTGATATCTACAAATTTCCTAAATAAACTAATGAAAGAAGGAAGCTCACGTGCAATATCTGTTATTCCTCGTCCATAAATCAAATCAACCATTATCTGATAATATATTCTCTTCACTTGTTAAAAAAAGTTATCAAACAGGTCTTGGCTCAGTTCATCAATGTTTTAGGCCTAATAACCTGCTAAAATCGTCAAGTTACTCATTTAACGATTCAGAATATTCCTGTTCTGAAAATTATTCAATACTTGAATTATGATCATTATATTACAAGTTGACTGGAATTTAGGATAAAGGACAATGATTCAATGATACTAGAAATGGTTATGATGCAAGTTAATGATGCTTTTATTATTACTGTCTAGGAGATAAATAAATCGTGATAGAGGGAAAAGTGCAGATAGCAGCTAGCGGTACCTAAAAGGTATGGTTGTGTTTTCGGGCTGAATGGCTGCCGTAAGTGACCTTGCCCTTGTAATCCTGAATTATCCTAGGCTCATTTTGTATCGCCTAGAGAATTCCTTATCAATTTCGTCATTTTTAATAATTTCACCTCTCCGTCCCGGTGTCTTCATAGCCTGCTGATTTACTTGTTTTCTTTCTTCCTCTAATTCATTAAATCCTGGCTCCTGTTTTTTGCCTCGTAGTTCTTGAGCATATCTTTCTCTAAATTCCGATTCCTCACTGTCATATATCGATTCAATAGACCCCATTTCAAAAATCATATATGCTTACGTTGTAACACTATAATAGTGTATAACTGTACGGGCCGTTCCAGACCTTTATTTTGTGCCGATACCTTACTTTACACGGCATAATCCATAGAATTATCTGATAGCTTTCATTTTGGCGTAATTGGATGCTGCGACTAACAACCTATTAGGCAGTATTTAAGGAAAATAGAGTTTTCCGTAATTAACTTACTTTAACCTTTAATATCACTTCATGGTATCACTCATGTATCGATCTAGGTAGGCTGAAGTATAATTTTGGTTTGTAAGGGCATATGCATTCGTCATAAGGCATTGAAGCCGTCCGGAGCTGGCAGATATGTCACCGGTCAGAAGCGATGCCAGGTTTGCGAAATATTTCTAATGTGGGATGGATTGTGGTGTCCTTGTTGCGGCTATAGATTGAGAACGAGACCGCGCAATTTGAAGTACAAAGCCAAGTTAAGGGAAAGAGAACTTAGAATTAGAGAGCGTCTTCTTGTCGTTCATAAATCAAAATAGTATTAATGTAATACAATTGTATTTGTAAAATCTACTCTTATCTATTTTATGGACTGACCATTAGCAAATTTAACTGGTGATTCTAGCAATAGATATAGGAGACTTGTTTCTTACTAATATTCAGGAAAAAACTTGAATTCTTTTATCCAATCATCTATTTACCGATTCCTACTTGCGGTTGGCGCTTCTGAGTATTGACAATCTGCGAAAAATGCACGAAGCACGAAGAATATCATACTTGCTCAACATGCAATCAGCATCTTTGTATGAATTGTTTTAATACAGTTCATTTTGGTATTAATGCACCACGAGCTGGCAAATCCATTATTTACAATAAATGCATTTTTTGCGGGGATATTTATGGAGGCAATGCTAAAGTTGAGGTCTGTGACAAAGATTCGATAATACTCACTTGGGTATCAGGAATGAATTATCTTGCCGCTGTGAACAGACTTTCAGAGTTAATAAAATTAGAGAAGCTTGATTCAAAACTCAGAAATGAGAATTACTGTAAATCCAGATTCGGTACGCATGCCACGCAGGTAATCATGGACGCTATAGATAGCTCAAAACTGGTGAGATGACATGTACAATATTAATTATTTCTTCTGTTTTTAGTTGCTCCAAGTTATTGCTGTTTTTGCTACGAACCTTGCAGTTTAGGTCTCTAGCAAATCTTAGCGTTCTATAATTCACTTGCACGTTACGGTCACAATCATCGGGAATAATTATGAAGAACAAAACAGGGTACTGGACTGCATCCGTATTCTGAAAATAACGCTATTGGCAATCCTAAGGCAGTCATATTTCGCTACTTAAGCTTCATAGATGGATTGATTATCAAAATTCTAATTTCCTTTTTATCGAAGCTCATAATCATGTAGAGTATTATTATGATATAGTTTTCTCTCTAGTTCAGACAGAAACTCAAAATTAGTCTGCTTCTACTATCCATGATCCGTTGAATTATATATCCTACCTTGCGATATGTAAGTTTGTTGGAGCAAAATAATTTTCCAATGAAGGAATGGCACGTTAAACATATGGAACAAACTCTTATTAAATTCGTTACAGGTCTATCTGAAAATGCCTCACGATGGGAAAGAAGATTAAATAAAAAATATGGAAGAATAGGTGCTGTGCGAAAGAGAATTGAATACGATATAAAACATGGTGTTACAAACAAGCAAGTTTATCTGTTCTTACAATTGATAAGGACCGATCCCTCTTATTTGGATGTAAGGACTCACGACGGTTCAATGGAAAGGCTGGATGAGATTCAAGCACATTTCAGCGAATCAATTGAACAAGGTCCATATGCGGATATGTGGACGCCTTCTGTAACCAGACACCAGTAATATTTCAGCGCTCGGCCGTTCTCATTCCACATGGTTAACTTTCATAATAAATTAAGACGGATCTAGGGGGGGCAAAAAGTATGCTTCATTTCTTTCTGATCGACTATTGCTCGCTGTAGGTTTATTTCGTGAAGCAGACTTAATCAAATTCAAGAACGTAATACGGATGATGAAGATTCCGTCTCATCTTTGAATTTGTTTCAGTTACTAGGCGTCTCCAGACTCACAACACACAATATTTACGGCATGACGAAATACGACGAGATAGGCAATAGCAAGTAATGCCTTATCGGCGAACAAGTTAAGCTACTTATGAAATTTTTGTTAAATGGTCATGCATTTATATAAATTCAATATATTGAATGTTAATATTATTAAATCTTAAAACTAAAAATCTTTCAATTTGCCAAAATGTTTAATTTTTTGAATTGGAACTTTCAATCCACCGATTCTGGCACCAATAGGCCGAAAGAATCCAACTACTATGTGTCCTTAATCTAGTATTTTAAGGCAATAAAACTCATACAAACATGAGAATTAGCAGTAGGTGTTGATTTCATCATGAGCAAAAAATCCTCCTCTTACCTGCTAATATCTGTCTTTTTTTAAGATATAGTTAGGATATTGTAAAGTCTGAGTGTAGATTACCACGAAAAGCGGCGTCAAATCGACATTTATTCAAAAAATGGTCCTTTATTTGCAATTCACGGCTATAGTTATAGTAACGGAATTAAAACTTAAATATCCATGTTTCTCCCAATGATAACGGTTATATAATAAGGCATTTTATACAAGGGTATGAAGGATGCAAGACTAGTAAAAATACTGGTAGAGGAGAGAGCATTGGTAAGGTTACTAAAGACAATAGGCACTGGAAGAGGATATCCTACGAGGGAATTATTAACAAAGCTGGGAGCATATGGATACGGGCACAAGTTACTTCTCAAAGCTCACAAGAAGGGACTCGTAGAGCGAAAGAATGTCAAAAACAGGGTCGTTAATAGCCTAACTAGTGACGGCAAAAAAATAGTAATGATCGCCAAGGAAATAGGGGTTTAAGTCCTCCTATTTTTTGTTTTTATAGTATCCTAACAGAAAAAGTCGTAACTGAATAGAGCCACAAGAGGCTTGTTAATAATTCTAGAGAACCGTATCAGTCTGCATTAAGGTTCATTTTATCGTGCTCAATGCTAGTAATGTTTCTTGAGTGTGTTAGCAATTATGAGCAGGCTAATTGATTACCTATATTAGTAAGCAAATATCTTTATTATTGTTAAGAATGGCCTCTGCAGATGAGCACATAATCCGGTGCAGTGAATGTGGTAGAGACCTGATTGTTAAAGACACGGTTAACAATGGAGTAGCCTTTTTGAGCCACTTAAAGATAGATCATGGGATCACTTTCTATCCTCAACGTATGGTACAGTCAAAAACACTCAAGAAAAGTGCTCCTGCACAAGATCTTGAAGATCTAGTCGATAAATGAATGACTAATATCCCCAGTTAGCCATCTCAATCCTGATGCCCATACACATACTAGGTTGGAGGCAGCCTGGCCTAGTCCAATAATCGTTCTGAAACTCTTTCTAATTTTTCCTTTATCAAACTACGGATATATTTATTCAGGTCTTTATGCTCAATAATAGAGTCTGAGTCAGAGTTGAAGTTGCTGCTACGCAGCTTGAATTGTATATTATTATCAGGTCCATCTGAGTATTTTTCAATTTTCATGCTGAGTAGGTGATCAATGGATTGGGATTTGCCAGCTTTGTTGTCCTTTTTCACGTCAATGACAAAGTTCTTACTAGAAGTGTCATCTTTGCTCTTGTTCGATTCAAGTTCATCGTCGAGGAGCGTATTATTGGTACTTGTGGCCAAATACTGTGGCAAAATAGACAGCGGACCCATTCCCTTGAATCCCGTAGTAGAGTTATGAATGGTCTGGTTGTCAGCTACACCCGGGACAGCTGTTGTAGTTAGATCAGCGGACCCTGTTACATTGATACTATTGTACTTTGAGGTCAAGATGCTAAGATCGGAATTACCAAAACAAGTAATCTTTGAAGTTAATTCATTTGATCCTACGGTTATTAAGTGATAGTTATTATCGTATGTATACATCCATTTTGAAAAGTCACTTTTGCCACCTGGACCCATGCCAGTAACATTTTGCATAGGCTTTACGTCATTCCAGTCAACATAAACTTGACAATTAGTCTCAGACGTATCAGAAGATGTCCCATAGAGAATTAACTCGCCAACTGGTATTGTTTGATTTTCTTTGGGAAACGTTATCTTTACGCTCATGTTCTGAACAGATCCAGTATAATTTGTATTACTTACTTGTGCGTAAGCAATATGTGGTCCTGAAAATAGCGCTAGTAAGATTAGAAATGAAGGCACAAGGAGCATTAGGGAGACAGATGAAATTAGCGATCCTACAATCGTCATGACAGGAAGATTGAGACATATCTTATAACTAGTTCTTAAGCAAACTATAAAGTACAATTTAGTGAGAACGTTGAGGCTATCAAAACCCTGACGATTATTCTGGCATGCAGTTATAGAGAGAATATTCAGATGGAATTACTGTAATATGCTGGTGTATACCTACTCATAAATTAGAGACATTCAGAGTCTGATTTTATTCTCAACAAGAGGATCCATTATAAAATAGGAGGAAAATTATGCTGTAGCTCTCATCCCATGACGTCCGTGATATTATCGGGGTCAGTATTTCAGCGAAGAGTCCATTAATCCGACAGACTTTGCCTAACTATCTTCACATTTCACATTCGTGGAATGATGCGTAACTGTCAGATCAGATTACCCTATGAGCCAAAATACTCAAATCTATTTACTCTATCTAAAAAAATGAGATCAAGTGCTTTGTAATTATTGGTCATCATCTCAGCTTTGACGAATCCATATTAAATTTCTAGGCTGAGCATCCTCAAGGCTCATATATTTTCAGAGGAGATGTTCTGCCAATGAGAAAGTACTCAAATATAGTTGGATTCGTATTGTTAGGCCTAACAGCGTCAGTACTACTACTTGGTAATCTATTACACACGGCGAGCGCAACTATGGATTTGGACTTGAAGATAAAACAAAGCCTCAAGCAAAAAAATACTTGTGCAGACGATTCAGATTGTGTCAATACAGGTATTAATACTGCAGAAATGATTAAAGGGTTGAAACAAAAAATATATTCCAAAGTAAATCAAGAATTGAAGCAGCACAATTTATGCATCGATTCAGAGTGTATTAACGAAGGATACAATCAATTTACGATTGATAAAATGAAAGGGAAATACAATGGCAAACTAAAACTAAGTCAAAAGATTGATCAGAAGAATGAATGTGTAGATTCTGACTGTATCAATGAAGGATCAAATATAATTACTGGAAATAGTAACGCTAATTCAGAACAGAAAATTGTCCAAAGCAATGAATGTGCTAGCGGTGCGACATGCATTAATTCTGCCGGAAATGTGATATTGATCGGAAATCCCTCACATTACAAATGACAGAATTGCTTTGGTAGGAAACGATTAGTCCATCTCTGAAGTCGCAGAGCTGGAACTTACTTTCCTTTCTGTCTCTTTTTTTCCAGCCTGACACCTTATGTTTTTGAGTCTCCTTGACAATTTAAATAGTTTCTACAGTAAACCATAGCGTGAAAAAGGAAGCATTAAAACAAATAATTAAAGAAGAAAGATATGGGAAGATTGCTCTCACTGGCAATTCGGGATGTGCTATACAACCGAGCTTTTAAGGTCGTTACTGACAGTCAACTTAAATTCAAGCTTTTAGTTCTGTGGAAATAGGTTTAGTTCCAAAATTAATTAATTATTCTATCAAATCTAGCATCAACTTGAGGTCACCAATTTCTTTTTCTAGAATTATTTGGTCTATCCTGTCTTTTGTGTATTTCAAAAGTCTTTCGCAAGCCTGAATTTGTGCCAGAATCAGGTCTTTCTTATCAATAAAAACATTATGATAAGTGTCAACAGGGGAATATGTGACGTTTCTATTCATGTTAGATCCAGTTGTCTTTGCCTCGATTATAAAAGGCGATTCCATTTCTACTACATTCATATGATTACTTAGTGAAGCAGGCGTATCAAGATTATCATAAGTAATGAATGTGCATACATTAGATCTCTAGATCTCTATAGTTCATGTTGAAAAAACATATGAACGCCATTGGCCATCTGTATGTTGATTACAACCGATCCCTCATAACCCACAGAGGTCTTCAGACGGCATAAGAGCAATTAACCCCCAGCCTCTTATGCTGGTCTGGTGGGGCTAGGTAATGCGCTACAAAAGTTCTATTGCCGTGCAAATATGATCGTACTGACTCTGGAAGTCATAGTGAATGGATAAGTTATCCCTATTCCTTTATTTTGCGCTTCAAACCAGTCTGTCTCCAAACTGAATTGATCAGTTCTTTACGATCAATTGGCTTGGTGAGAAACTGACTAGAATTTATATCTGGCATTAAACTTGAGGCTTCTTCAACGAGGTCGAGTGCAGTTACAAACAAGACTCGAATATTAGGATCAAGTTCCCTAAATCTATAGTAAAGCTCAAACCCGTTCAGCTTCCTCATGCGTATATCTGTAATCACTAAATCATACCTAGACTGATTCGACTTCATGAAATGTTCTAGCGCTGCCGAAGGATCGGTGAAGGAATCTACTATCATTCCTTCAGATTTCAAATATTCACTGAATAGAAACAGAATTGAAGGATCATCATCCACTACTAGGATGGTAAGCGGTTTGGGTGCAGAACTGAGTTTACCCTTCTCCTTAAGAAAATTCCACACAGAACTAGTTGGACTAATCCTCCCATCATGTTCAATTTTTTCTAACAGTCTATAGAGAGGATACGATCTCTTGCCAGTTCCAATACGCATCCCTTCAATTTCCTGAAAGTGGTAACTTTGAATCAGTATTGGATGAGAACTTAGAGTTGTGTGCAAATCACTACCAATGACAATACCGTTCGGAGGTGCTTTCCTGTTTATTTTTGCACAGAAATTTACGGTTGGCCCAAAGAGGTCGTAGAATGTTGATCCTTCTGACTTTGCAAACTCTACACGGCCATAGTCTGCGCTAATCCTATATGAAATTGCAGGTAGTTTCTCATCCATTAGTTTCATATTAATTTTGAACCTTGACGATACCATGGACAAGCAGCAATCTAACACCTGGGCAAAAGATTCAGGGCTACTGCTATTAGAGGTTTCAGGAAAGTATGAAATAACACCATCTCCAACTGTCTTCATGACTCTTCCGCTATGCTGTTCTATGATTCGGGCCATCGAATTGATAAATGTAGAATAGAATCTGGCTATTTTGTCAGATTTGTATATTCGGGCAGTCAATTGAGTAGAACCCACTATATCAACAAAGCAAATGCAATAATTTTCTGATTCTTCAGAAAACGAAATCTCATCTCTCTTTACCGTAGACGGCATATCGGCATGAATTTGCGGTTCGCTTTTGCCAGTAAATCGATTTAAGGGAGACTTGCCGTAGAGAATAAATCTCTCCTCACTGGATTTTTCGTAATTATAGTCTCCACTTTGGAACATGTCTCTTATATCCGCATTCTCTGATTTAGTGTCTTGTAGACAGGGATGGTTACTTGTAATAAGGTTTGCTTAGTCCTAAGAAGACAGCTTTTTTCATATACAGACTCTTTGCATAGTCGAATGAAAGACATGGATGAACCTTTATAGCTAATATGAGAATCAGAAGTGCACTTGAAGGGTCATAGGCTCAATAGTAAGGTGGAAAGTGGGGCGGATAAGAGTAATGTGAATACTAGCATTATACATGGAGCCCAGGCTGTTATAAAAGCAGAAGAAGACCTCTTCTATAGTGCAAACAAAACAATTGACTCATGTATGACTAATACACGACCGTCGCTTGCCATTGCCCTACCACAGATTAGGATCGCTTTTGTGAATGCTAAAAAAAGAGGAATCAAGCTCAGGTACATAACTGAAATAACCAGAGAAAACCTATCTTACTGCAAAGAACTGAAAGGGCTTGTCGATGAATTGCGCCACTTTGATGGGATTAGAAAT
>JBIOZE010000073.1:0-10314 GCA_044870745.1 Nitrososphaeraceae archaeon
ATTCAATGTAGTTTTCAAGCATGGTACCAAGAGCGTCAATCTTACTATTCATTTTGACTTCGATACCCAACCTCTGACAGTTCATCCTATGGCAATTAGCTACAGAGAATCGAGGATGAAAGGATTGAAATTCCGTGCCGGGTAATTCAAAAATCATGCCGTGATTAACTAAACTATCTAGCGCCAATGTTACTAAAGAGTCTTCAAGCTCAAGCTCTGAACATATCCGTGGGATATCGCTTTTTCCTTTCTCCATCAAGCGCAAAAAAATGCGAGCTTCATTTCGCGATATATTGAGCAGGGAGACCAGAGTATTGACCAGCTTAACTTTTTCTTGTCCGCTCATATTGTGGGGGATTTCTCAACACCTACAGGCCACTATATGTCTAATCCCTGGATGAGAGCTTAAAATTTAATTGCAATTTGTAAACACCTAGAATCGGAAAGAATATGACCTTGGAATAAATCATAACCTCAACATATCTGAATATTTTGAATATCTTTCAAGTATCTTTTTCCTATTAAGTTTAAGAAGCCTGTTTACTCCAAAATCTTCTATTGCGAAAGATCCCATGATGTTCCCGTGCATGACCGCCATCTTTAGTATCCTCGCAGTTCTCTTTCTTGTCTTTGCAAGATATCCGATAAAGGCACCGGCGAAAGAATCGCCAGCGCCCGTAGGATCCTTTATTATTTCGGTTGGGAAGCCCGCAATTGGATAAATTTCACTATCGTGAAAAAGTACAGCCCCGTTCTCACCTTTCTTAATTACTACAAATTCAGGACCGAAGGAAACGAGTATCTTACCGCATCTCAGAAGATTATTATCATTACATAGAAGTCGGGCCTCTTGTTCATTTATTATGACACCGTCGGTCTTCTTCATCATATCTATGACGTGTTGCTTTTTATTTACAATCCAATAGTCAATTGTATCACAAATTGTAAGCTTCGGAGCAGAAAAAAGGTCCAAAATCTTCATGTTTTGAACGGGATCATTGTTGGCGAGGTAAATAAATTCAGAATCGATATATTTATCAGGAATTCGCGGTTGAAAACCCAAAACAGCATTGAGTTCGGTAGCATTGGTTGTCCTGTGAATCAAATCAAAATCAAATGAAGAATCATAGTGAAATGATTTAGCGTCAATTCTACTTATAATTCCCAAAGTATCTAATCTTTTACTTAGCAATTTTTTATAGAGAGGTGGAAAATCATTTCCTACCACCCCTACTATGCGAGTTCTTACATAATAGCTTGCAGATAACGCAGCAAATGTAGCTGCTCCTCCAAGTATTCTCTCTACAGTTGCACCTGGAGTTCTAGTTGTGTCAAGTGCGATGGTACCAAATACAGTTAACATCTTGTAAACCCATGTCCCATAATGCAATCAAGTCAATAGTAATATTGTTCTAATATAGATAACCATTTGTGAAATGAATCAATCTTTTAATATGATAATCTTTCTATGTTACTAAACAAAGCATTTGAGAGATCCTTCAGTTATTGCAATTACTTTAAAAAATTTTTGTCTATTATGTAGTTTGAATGTATGATGAGAATCTACAATTCTTGAAATAACAGTCATCACCAACACGTATGACTTTGGTTGTTCTGTTTATCATAAACTATTGAATTAATTTTTCTGGAATCTATGGTGTTTTGCACGATAATCTCATATTTTATTTAAATAATGATCTTATCATCTTCACTACTTATAGGAGATGGAATTTCAAAAAAATGCTTCAAAAATTGTCATTGGCATTTCAGGTGCATCTGGGGCGATTTACGGAATTAGAACTCTTGAGATTCTTAGATCGTTAGGAATTGAAACACATGTAATCGTAAGTCAATGGGGTTTAAAGAATATCGAAATAGAGACCGGTAAAAAACTTGATTATATCAGTTCACTTTGTACTAAATTGTATTCAAACGATAGCTTAGCAGCTCCTATATCAAGCGGTTCATTTCTTCACTCGGGAATGATAATAGTACCTTGTAGTATGAAAACCTTAGCTAGCATATGTAACGGACAGGACGACACACTTATTTCCAGAGCTGCAGGAGTTACTTTGAAAGAATCTAGGCGTCTAGTAGTTGTACCTAGGGAAACGCCGTTATCAAAAATCCACTTGACTAATATGCTCAAACTGGCGGAAGCCGGGGCGGTGATCCTTCCCGCTATGCCAGGTTTCTATCAGAAACCAACCTCGATAGGCGATATAATTGACCATCTGGTCGGCAAAATTCTAGATCAATTTGGTATTGACCATGACCTTTCAGTTAGATGGGGTAATGCTCAATAGTGATAATTTGTAAACGCCTTCTCTTTAGTCTGCACCAAGTTTCTTTGGGCTAGAATGTCGAAGCTACCATTAAATCAATTAGGATCTTGACGAGTGCGAAGATAGTCCATTTACAGAATTTGCAAATACGAGAACTAATACAGATACACTGACCTTATTATCTGTCCTTTTGACTAAAGTCAGGTATAGCTGAGCAAAAAAAGAAATTCGTGGTGAATTGCCCAGTCATATAACTTCTATACCGATTTACAATAGTCAATTACACTAGATAGATGTTAATCCTTGAATTAGGGATCGATCATTGTAGTACGCCTAGTTAAGGCATCTTCTCAATCCATCCACAATTGCAACTTCTCAAGCTTTGATTTCCTTTTCGCATTTTGTAGCATCTGATAAACAAATTTGTGGGATCTGCCTTTCAGGAGCAAAAGCACAGCATCATTGGCAAGGATAGTTTCATCATACATTCCGAGAAAGCTCACAGTGTGTCCATAAACAGAAATTAGACTACCCGTTAACTCTTCGATAGTTTTTCTAGATTTGCCATCTGAGCCAATGATTCGGCCACGGAAACGGCTAATCGTATTTCTTGATTTGCCGACTGAATCATATAGATCGGTGATCAGGAGGGATATTTCATCATTCAAGAGCCTAAACGCATTTGCGGGAGAAAATCCGTGAGAAATTGCGTCAATTATTTCAATTGCGCTTAATGCACGGTCATCGAAACCCATACTAGACTTCGGCATTATTTGGACCTCACCGGTCTTTCCTTCAATTCGCAGAGTAACATTGCATTTTGCTTCTATCTCTTTCTTTACTGAACCATTTGGTCCAATCAAAATAGCTATTCTATCGTCGGGAACCTTTACCACCTTATCGATAATCGACATATTATGAATTTAGAAAGTGTGGCTGCACTAATAACATATTCTAAGTGATGTTGAATACATCAGATATATCTAACGTAATGTCTGAATCTACTCATGGCGAAGGTAAGTATCAGCAAATCTAAATAGCATTAGGAACGGAATGCCTGAGTAAATCTTAACGCTGGAGAGATTTGCAAGTTTACTGCTAATCGCCTTATTGACAATCCTTTTGCCTGCAAGGTTTGCGATTACACATTTTCTCAATAATGATTCCGCCTCTTTATCCTGTACCAATCTTTCCTGCCAATATGCCTTTGTCATGTAAATTGTTAAGCCATTGTCCTCTAGGATCCTTCCGACTAATTCGACATCACAAACACTTATCATTAGAGAGTCACCATATTTCGTTGACCTGACAGCGTAGGTATCCACTTTTTGTTCTGAGGTGCTTTTCGTTTGGAGCGTCACCAGAAGTGCTTACGCGATAATCATAAAAAAAACTTTCTGGTATGGGGCAAGTATATTGTCTAATTGACCCATAGGCGATCAAAATAAAGGGTAATGCTTCACCATACTTTTAGATTTCTCGTCTCATCTATCAAAAAAGCAACTTAAATAATACAGTACTCACTATTAGACCATAACGGGTTGTCTAAAGGTGTTAGATATTTCAATCGCAGTAGTGGGGTTGATAATTTTCCTCAAGACAATTCCTATCACAGTGTACTCGTTGTCTGTGTAGATAGGGATAACGATATAGGATCCAAAGCTGGCGTCCAGACGCCAGTATTGGGAAGGGATAATTGTATTGATGCAGGAACCAGGCTTGCTATTGAAGATCCCGAGGACGCAGATGCTAATGCAGTTTTTGGTGCTGTTAAGCTGTACGAAGAACTAATAACAAAAGGTTACGAAACGGAGGTTGCAATAGTTGGTGGTAGGTTTAACAGAGGCATTGAAGGAGATCAAAAAATTATTCTTGAAGTTCGTAAAATTCTTGAGCAATTCAAGGCTGATGGCATCGTAATTGTCTCGGACGGGGAAGATGATGAAACGGTTGTTCCGATAGTGCAGACTATCATTCCGGTCATTTCAATCCAAAGAATAATAATAAAGCATAGTAGAAGCGTCGAGTATTCGTATGCGGTGTTAGGTCGTTATGTCAAGATGCTAGTATATGACAGCAGATATTCAAAATTCTTTTTGGGCGTTCCTGGTGCATTATTAATAACCAGTGGCTTGGCGACTGTATTTGGGTTTACCCGCGAGGCGCTTGCCATATTGCTGAGTATTCTTGGCATTGCTTTTGTAATACGTGCATTTGACATTGACAAAGCTATAGGATCGCTGAGTAAGCCCACGCCTTCTAGCTTCATTCGTATTTTTTCGACGTTTGCGGGAGTCATGATAATTTTAGTAGCAATCTTCAATGGATTATCGAGCGTGCCTCAATCATTAGTGGATTCCGATACAGGTGTTACACAACTTGTAACTAATAGGATGATTGTAGGAAGCTTCGTTCACGGTACAATTACTCTACTCTGGATAGGTATAGCAACAATACTAGGAGGACTACTACTTAGCAATTGGTTTAAAGGTAGCATTAGAATCATGTCAGACATACTAAGATTGGTCGTATTAGGGCTTATTTATATTCCAGTAGTTCAATTTACTTCAGTCCTTACAGAAGGAGCTAATCCATTTAATTTGATTTCCTCCTTACTCATTGGATTGGCTATCACCCTTGTTGCAGCTACATTCTTATTCCAATATTTCAGAAATAAGAAAGGCGGAGAAGAACTAACACATTAAGCAATGTAGTTGGATAGGCTTTTAGAGTTGTGATCTAAATCGTTCATTAATTAGTTATGGCTAAGATAGTTAATTTAAAGAAGCATTGGTTTTACCATCTATATGAACGAAAACTAGAATCACAAATAAAGAAGGAACCGTTACCAAATCACATTGCGATTATTTTAGATGGAAATAGACGATGGGCGAAATATCGTTTTTGGGGTAACCGGGAAGGACATGATGTAGGGGCAGACAAGGCAGAAGAGCTTTTGAATTGGATTCACGACCTCAGAATACAAATAACGACTTTATTTGTATTATCGACGGAAAACCTGAATCGAAGAGATCATGAAGTAGACAATATTTACTTTTTGCTTGAACAGAAATTGGAAAAGCTCTACAGAGATCCTCGAATTCACGAACGGAAAATGAAAATCAAAGGAATCGGAAGCACAGAAATTTTACCCGAATCCCTTAGAAGCATAATATCAAAATTAGAAGATTCAACCAAACATTATGACTCGATGTTTCTCAATATAGCTGTTGCGTACGGAGGTCAGCAGGAGTTGGTCGACGCAATAAGGAAAATTTCAAGTATGGCGAAGATGGGCACCATCAATATTGATGATATAGATGAACAACTAATCGAATCTTGTTTATATACTTCTCATCTTCCGCAGTCTGAGCCGGACCTTATCTTGAGGACATCAGGTGAGAAGAGACTATCAGGATTTTTGTTATGGCAAAGTGCTTACAGTGAACTAGTATTCATGGATGTATTCTGGCCAGAATTTAGAAAAATTGATCTAATGAGAGCGATCAGGACGTATCAAAGCCGTATTAGGCGACATGGAAAATAGAGGCCCGACAGAGTCATTTCTAATAAAAGTTGTACGATCTAAGAAATAATATTTTTTAATGAAGATGCAACTGCATATAATAAGTTGATACGTCACGAAGACTATGATGATAAAATCAAGAAATGGTTCTGCTCAGATTGGCTCTCAAGGTCAGATTGGCTCGACATTCACGGATACGAACCTAAGAAATTATCTGAGAATGCTCTTGAGGAGCATGAATCTGATGATAAATGACTGAGACAATGGTGTTAAGAAGTGACTTTGTTTGATGAATTATCTGCCGGAATAATATTGACCACGATGGGGTACAAGAGTATTGGCAATAAAGTTCTACTCTTACGACACGCGGCGGGTCATTGGGATTTTCCTAAAGGGAATATTGAATTTGGTGAAACGGAAGTACAGGCTGCTTCACGCGAATTGAGAGAAGAAACAGGCATCGGTCGTTTTAGATTACTCCCAAATTTCAAGCATACAATAACATACTACTACAGACGTAACCAGAGAACCATATTCAAAAAGGTGACTCTGTTTCTGGGCACGACGACCGAAAGGAACATTGTTCTTTCTGACGAACACGTGGATTTCTCCTGGAAATACTTGGACCAGTCGCTAGATCTTCTTAAATATAAAAATAGCCGAATATCATTAGAATACGTTACTAAATTCATAAAGAACAAGTTCATAGGGAATATTTATTACTAGTCTCTTTTAAAACCTCTAAAAGTGCTCTTGGATTGGATGAATTAAGTACGGATCGACCAACGAATACATATTTTGAACCATACTCCATGGCTTTTTCAATAACTCCTCCTTGAACCCCGATACCGGGTGAATAAATTGGAAGATACGATCTTTCAGAGATTGACTTTATAATGGGAATTCGATTGGCACCTACGATTATGCCATCCACTTTGCTCTCCATCGAATACTTCAAAAATACATCGTAAAGAGAACTAACCTTCGCTTTCACATTGTCATTATTCTGCGTCACTTTAAGCCCGTACGTTTGTTTTGAATACGGACTACTCATATAAACGACAGATAGTACTCCCATGTTCATCGCATGGGCAAAGTCCACCAGAGATGCGAGACTATTCTTACCCATGATGGGATTAGCGATTAAACAGTCAAATCCACATGATTGTAAGCGCTCTACAGCAACCGAATTTGTATTTGGTATATCATTTAACTTGATGTCCGCTATTGATTGAAGGTTATGAGAATGGACTAATTCATTAAAACATCTTACTTCTTGAGGAGAATAAGATAACAGTAGGTGAAAATTAATCTTGACGGCACAAATGTAGGATGAAAATTGATCAACCATTTTGATAATCAATTTGGGGTTATGCTGCTGATCTACTGATATGTCTAACGCTAAGATTATTCTACTGTTGTTTTTCTTGGCACTTCTTTTAATGCGGTCTCCATATGACGCCTTGGTAAAACTAATCATAGATTTTTACCAAAGGGTTTGGAACTGCGAGTTTCACCAATTTGATGTATATGTATCCATGTTCGTCTAAATTGTCGGACAAACAAGCCATCATATTTTTCTGACTAGCATATTTCACAAAGCAATTGAGTGGTTGATCTGTTCCAGTTACATAATAGTAGTATGAAACATTGTCTGAATCACCTAAAGTCACTGGGGTTCCTATTACGTACGTGCTCTGCAATTTGTATACGAACAGTGGCAGGGGCGCTTCATCATAAATCATCTTATAAGAAGCGATTTTTGCCAAACTAGTCAAATCCTTTAATTTTATAGGTACATATCCTGCATTTTTTGAAATTTTTGACGTACGGGAAAAGGCCTTGGGAAATTTTTCTATAGAAATGACTGGTGAATACACATAGACTGGGTTGGATACAGAGTTCACAATCGTCACTTCTTCAATCCCACCAGAATGCCTATACGCAAGAAACTGACCTTCATTTGGATTCCTTACGTAATATATGACAGGTACGTTGTTTAGGAAATCAATTTGGGTGGCCAAAACTTGGTCCTCTCCTTTCTTAAATGAAAAGGTAAGAAGCGGAGCACGTTCAAACGCACAAACTAATCTTCCAAAATCTTTGATAGTTGAAACTTCTAAATAATACGGCGGTTTCGATTGCAACAGCTATCGTGACTATCGAGATTATTAAAATGCTACGCCATAATCTGTTCTGGAATTATTCTAACAGCTGACAAACAATTTGAAGTCTTTGATGCTTCATTCTACCAATTGAAATGAATGAGTAACTAGTTTTAAGGGTATGGAATGTAAGGATAGGCATAACGGTCGACTTTAATTCCAATCCATAATGACATTATGGTTAGTCAACCTTAACAATACACTGAATAAATCCCGCACGACAACTAATATCACCGCAAATCAATTACGTCATAAACTTCTTGTCCTGTCCCTATTAGGACAACTGGGACTCCGGTCTCATCTTCTACGTTGAGAATGAATTTCTTCGCATCAGCAGTAAGCTTAGAAAAATCTTTTATCCCCGCACATGAAGGAAATAGCACATCCATTTTAGTAATGGCCAGCTGAGTTGCACTATTCAGCATGACCGCCCTTTTTGCTAAATCCATATTGAATGACGACGATCTCCTAAGCCGACCTGTTACACTTCCATATTCTGTCCATCCCTTGAGAAGAGCTTCTTGGGAAGTTACTTCGTCGGGCAGAGGACCACCGCCGACTCGAGTCACGTAAGATTTGAAGACCACTAGGACATTGTCAACTTTCTTAGGGCCGATCCCAATATCAGAGCAAATACCAGAAGCAGTAACATCCTTGGAAGTAACAAACGGATAGATTCCATGGTACAGGGAGAGGTAAGTTCCCTGGGTACCTTCGACGAGAACCGGACTGCCTTCCTCTATAGTCTCATTGACCGTCTTGCTTACGTCGTCTAAATATTGCGTAAGCATTGGCATGTCCTCAGCCAACTTCAAAGTACGAAGAGCCCTGTCAGCGTTTGCTGGACCGGTTCCTGTCCCTGTTGTCCCGACAGTCTTTTTTAGATGACCTGATCCGACGTCTAATTCAATATGACGATCTTCAACAATTCCGCAATGTCCATCAACAAAAGTACGATTACCAGTGGAATATTTTTCAATTTCACTGGTCAAAATATTTGGTGTTAACAATACCCCTGGGCCAATTAGTAATTTCGTTGAATCATTAAGAATGGCACTTGGAAGCATGCGGACTTTATACTCCTTATTTTCGTGAACAAAAGTGTGGCCTGCATTCGCACCTACTCCACCTCTTACGGCTATTTTTGGCGAGTCCCTTAACGACATATAAGCCAATATCTTGCCTTTCCCTTCGTCACCATAAAAGCCTCCTACTACTACGGTGCAAGGCATGTGTATGGTCTTATTCAGATCAAATATAAAGCATAAGGATATTCTTTGAAGATGCCTCCTTGTTCATCATGACTTAACTAAGATTGTCGCGTCAGGCTCGAGATTGTGTCCTGTTCAATAATAAAACATTAAAAATTTCTAAATTCATGTGAAGATAGTAACTTGCAAACAAAAAAAACCAAAAACATGTATTAACCATCATAAGCCTATGACCTAAATTACATGGCAGCTGGCGGGGAAGATATCGAAAGATTGTTATTGATAATGGCGAACTTGCCCGAATTTCTTAGACTATCATTTGCGAAAAGAAAGGTATCGGAGCTATCTTCTATGAACGAGTTAGAAAGGAGGACAACAATAAGATTTGCAATTCAATGCTTATCGGAATTGGAAGCAAATACTAGCACGAGACTAATTACTTCGTGGATCAAAGCAATGTGCGAAACAGAACCGACTATTTTGGTAGGACTAATGGAAAGCTATGGTGCAGTTTTATCAGACGACGCGATTATCTTTAGTGCGTATCCGGAGAAACTCATCAATGCTTACCGTTTATTATCCAAAGAATGTCAGGATCGGATCATTATAGGAGTAAAAGAGGCCATTTTTCTAAGCCCTGATGTTGCTAAATTAATGAAAATGCTTCCAAATAGTTTAAAGACAATTATGGAAATTGAAAACTCATAACTTATCTTGAATCAGGATTCTTAGTAATTTCTTGGCCTTTTTCCAGCCCAAAAAACACTCTCTCATATCTCTTTAGCGTTCTTCTATGTTCTATTAGGGACATGTCTAAACGCATTTCATTAATTACTATCACTGCATAGTCCGTCCATTCTTTCCAACATGAATTACAAGACGGATATTTCGCCGCCTGGGCATCGTCAACCTGGGTTTCATCAAATTTTGTTCCGCATTTGGCGCAAGCCTTCATAATTAATCCTTAACAGAGACGTTATTTTATTGTTTTACCAAAATAATCGGAAAAACAAATCCCTCAGGTCATTTTCTTGAATGTGTGATTGCGCATTATATGTTGTCGCATTTGTTCCATTCCATCCATCTTCAAATTGCATTGCTTGCATTCATATGTTTTTTCTTCATGT